>CAZHCZ010000006.1:0-47482 GCA_964531635.1 uncultured Hyphomicrobiales bacterium
CCCCTAACCGAACTAATCGACGATAACCCCGAACTCAACGAAATTTAAAGCCAAATGAAAATACTATAATATTGCATTTATAACGTTTTATCGTTATATCTGCCTGAAAAATGGTTAAGATGGGCATAAAATATGGCACGGATAGTCATGAAATTTGGCGGAACAAGTGTTGCGAATATAGAGCGCATTCACAATGTTGCCAAACATATAAAACGCGAAATTGACGCGGGCAACCAAGTGGCGGTGGTGCTTTCGGCAATGGCGGGTACAACCAACAAGCTTATCAACTGGACATCAGAAGCAAGCCCCATGCATGACGCGCGCGAATATGATGCCATTGTGGCTTCGGGTGAGCAAATTACCATTGGTTTATTGTCTGTAATATTACAATCTATGGGCATTAATGCCCGTTCGTGGTTGGGCTGGCAAATTCCTATTAAAACGTCTGCCGTTCATGGTGCAGCACGCATTAAAGAGATTGATGGCGCTGAGATTATAAAACGTATGGAAGATGAAAGCCAAGTGGCGGTTATTGCGGGTTTTCAAGGCATTGCCGATGATGGGCGCATAACAACTTTAGGGCGCGGCGGATCAGACACTACAGCCGTAGCCATAGCAGCCGCTATTAATGCCGATATATGCGATATTTATACCGATGTCGACGGGGTATACACCACCGACCCACGCATTGTGCCTAATGCTAAAAAGTTACAACGTGTGTCTTACGAAGAAATGCTTGAAATGGCATCTTTAGGTGCTAAAATATTGCTAACCCGCAGTGTCGAATTGGCGATGATACATAAAGTGCGGCTTGCTGTGCGTTCTAGCTTTGAAGACCCAGAAACCGCGCGCCCAACACGCGATAGCGATTTTACAAATTTAAACACAATAAACAATCACCCCGGTACATTGGTATGCGATGAGGATGAAATTATGGAACAAGAACTTGTAAGTGGTATTACTTATTCAAAAGACGAAGCCAAAGTCACACTGATTAATATATCCGACAAACCCGGTATTTCGGCACGAATTTTTATGCCACTATCCGAAGCCAATGTAAATGTCGATATGATAGTGCAAAATGTATCCGAAGATGGTAAGTTTACCAATATGACATTCACTGTGCCATCGGGCAGTCTTAAAAAAGCCTTGAAAATAATAGATGATAATGCAGATAATATTGGCTATGAAAAAATATTATCATCAACCAATATTGTTAAAGTTTCGGTTATTGGCGTGGGTATGCGTTCGCATGTTGGTGTTGCGGCTAAAATGTTTAAAACACTGGCGCAAAAGGGTATAAATATTATAGCCATTACCACATCTGAAATTAAAGTTTCGGTGTTAATTGATGCCGAATATATCGAGTTGGCTGTGCGCGCATTACACACGGCTTATGATTTAGATGTCGATTAGGGTCAGAGCCTAAACCAAAATGGCAAATTAAGAGGTAGCAATTTGGACGATAATAACAAAACCCAGCCCATTATAAATGGCGGGCCGCAACAAATTTTGCGTGACCTGCGTGAAATTATGGCGGGTGATTATCGAGACCAAGAACGCTTGGACAAAATTACCATATTGGTTGCAAACAACATGCAAGCCGAAGTGTGTTCCATTTATTTGGTACTCAATACAGGTGAGCTTGAACTTTTCGCAACAGAGGGCTTAAACAAAGCCGCCGTTCACACCACCAAAATGCCCAAGGGGCAAGGTTTGGTGAGCTATATTGCCCAAACCGCTACACATTTAAACCTCGCCAATGCCCGCACCCATAAAAACTTTGTTTATTTGCCCGAAACAGGCGAAGATATTTATCAAAGTTTTTTAGGTGTACCAATTTTAAAACATGGTATTTCAATCGGTGTTTTGGTTGTGCAAAATAAAACCAAGCGCACTTATTCCGAAGAAGAATGCGAAGTTTTGCACACTGTTTCTATGTTATTAGCACAACTGATGCACACCAGTAAAAGCATTAGCCTATCGGGTTTAATTAGCAATAAAAATGAGAAGCCCGAAACCATTGATGCCAGCCATTCTATGCCTGTTAAGCTTAGTGGTCTTTCTTTTTCTACTGGCATTGCAATTGGTCATGTTGTCCTGCACCAACCGCGCATTGTCATTACCAACCTTATTGCCGACGATGTCGAAGCAGAGCATAAACGGCTGAGCTTCGCTATCCGCGATTTACGCACCTCTATCACCAATATGCTCGAGAATTTAGACCTTGCCCGCACAGGTGAACACCGCGATATTTTGGAAACATATTTAATGTTTGCCAATGACCGAGGTTGGAAGCGTAGAATGCACGACGCCCTAACCAAAGGCATTACCGCCGAAATTGCTGTCGAAAAAGTACAAGCATCGACCCGTGCTAAAATGTTGCGTCAGCCCGATTTATATTTGCGCGAAAGACTGCATGATTTAGACGATTTAGGCAACCGTTTGTTGCGCATTTTAACCAACAATCAGGCGACATCGGTTAGTGCCGACTTGCCCGATGACACCATATTGGTTGCCAAAAACCTTGGTCCTGCCGAATTGCTAGATTATGATAGAAGCAAATTAAAAGGTCTTGTGCTTGAAGAGGGTGCTGCCAACAGCCATGCTGGCATTGTTGCGCGGGCTATGGGCATACCTGCTATTGGTGGCGTGACCGATGTTTTTAATTATATAGAACAAGATGATTGCGCCATTATTGATGCGCAAACTGGTGAGCTTTATTTGCGTCCCAGCCCCGATATATTGGCAACATTTGTTAACAAAAAAGCTCTGTTTGCCGAAAGGCAACAAGAATATGCAACATTGCGCGATTTGCCTGCAAAATCTATCGACCAACAATATATAAACTTAAGCATAAATGCTGGTTTAGATGTCGATTTAGACCATTTTAAGCAAAGCGGAGCTGAAGGCATTGGCTTATACCGTACTGAAGTTCAGCTTATGTTATTGTCCAAATACCCAGGTAAAGGTGCAATGCAAGCCAGTTATGAAAAAGTTTTTGAAACGCTAGGCAATAAAAAGGTTACCTTTAGAACCTTTGATGTCGGTGGTGATAAAGTGTTGCCATATATTCGTAGTAAAAAAGAAGAAAACCCCGCATTGGGCTGGCGGGCGATTAGAATGGCACTTGACCGCCCTGCCCTATTTAGACACCAGCTAAGAGCTTTATTATTAGCAGGGCGTGGGCAAGAATTAAACATCATGTTCCCAATGATTGCCGATATTTCAGAATTTAGAGCCGCAAAACTTCATGTTTTTAGCGAAGTTGAAAAGCTTAAGAAAAAAAACATCGGCATGCCCAACGTCGTAAATTTAGGGCTGATGATAGAAGTCCCCGCCTTATTATGGCAATTGCCTAAGTTGTTTAAAGAAGCCGATTTTGTTTCTATTGGCTCTAATGATTTACTACAATTTACCTATGCCGCCGACCGAGGACACCCTTTATTGCAAGGGCGATACAACTTTTTAACGACACCAATGCTAACCATGTTGCGCACTATTGTTATAGAAGCCAAAAAGGCTAATATTCCTTTGTCTTTATGTGGTGAAATTGCGGGCAAGCCAAAATTAGCTTTAGCACTTTTAGGCATAGGCCTTAAAAACCTATCTATGAATAGTGCCAGTGTTGGGCGCGTTAAAATGATGGTAAGATCGTTAGACATTTCAAAGTTTTCAGACTATCTAAACACCCATTTAGATGAAGAAAATGAAGGCATTAGTGATTTAATTTCTGATTATATTATCGAAAATAAAGTAAAAATTGGCGAATAAGTTGGTTTGATATTAAAAAACGGGCTAAGGTATGATTTAGCAAAAGAGAGTAAAAATTGGCTGAAAAAACACATGAAAAGCAAAGAAAATTAGACTCCGTTGGCAATAGGTTTAAACAAGCCCGAGAAGAACTTGGCTATAATATAGACGACCTAAACGAACATATAGAGCTTTCTTTCGAAGAACTTGAAGCGCTAGAACAAGGTCGGTTTGCCGATGTTGCACAACAAGAATATATAGATTATTATGTCCATAGCTATGCCACATTATTGGGCTTAAATGCCGACGAAGTTTTAGCCGACTTTCAGCAAATTTTTCATGAAATTAGCCCAGAAAACCAAATAGATATTCATGACGAAAGCCAATATGAAGCCGCATTTAGCGATGAAGCCAAAAACACTTTAGAAGCGCTTGAAGCGACCAATACTAATTCTTTAGAACCCGCAAAAACTTTGCACGAGCAAATAGACATCCGTTCAGAAAATACGCCTTCACCCAGCAATAAAAAAACTGTTCCTTGGGTTGAATTGTTATCGGTTTTTGCTTTTATAATTGTTGTTTCTGTGGCCTATTATGCTTTTTCAATACGCCCAGACATCGCACCGCCTGAAGAAAACCCTAAACTAATAATCGAAAAACCAATAGAAAACACACCAAAAAAGCCGATAGAGTTTGAAGAAGACCAGACAAGCATTCCAGATACCAATCCCGTTAAAAAAGTTGGAGTATTAGAAAAAAGAATCATTCAAAAAGGCTCTACTGATTTGAATGTACCCACCGTAACATCTACTCAAAAACCATTAATTCTACCCAATACCAGTCAATTAAAGTCAAGTGGCTCTATAGCAGAGGCGCTAACAGGTGACCCACTTAAAAACATTATTAATAATGCTTTAGGCAATCAAACCGCCCAAACACCTGATGATGATAAAATAACAACACCCGTGCAGAACCTTAGAAAATCCACCCCTCTGCCTGCAAACGAGCTAACGTCTGCAACCGATGAAAGCAAAAAAACTACACAATTGCCCGTTTCGGACGATAAATATAGCTTACAAACCGTAAAAAGCAGTTGGATTTTAATTGAAGACAGTTCACAAATTTTATTTTCAGGCGAACTTGTACCAGGAAAAACCATCACCCTACCAAAAGTTAAAGATGTAATTATTTCTTTAGGTGACGCGGGGGTTATTAATGTCTATAAAGGTCAAAAATTAATCGGAAAGCTGGGCAAGTCCGACGAAACACTTGACCTTGTTTCACTTGAGCAGCGCCTAAGCCAAATTACAAATTAAAACATTATGATAAAACAACAAAAAATTGACCAACTTCTAAGCCGCTTTGATGCTGTGGAATCGGAACTTTCGTCTGGCACTACGCCCGATAAACTTATTCGCTTGTCTAAAGAACATTCGGATTTGCAACCCGTTATTATAATGCTTAAAAAAATTATGGAAGCACGAGCCGAAATTGCCGATTTAAAAGAAATTACCGATGACAGCACATCAGATGCCGAAATGCTCGAAATGGCGAAAGAAGAAAGCCTTGTGCTGGAAAAGTCTATCCCAAAACTTGAACATAAATTGCAAATTTTATTACTGCCCAAAGACATGGCAGATGAAAAAAATGCCATTCTCGAAGTGCGGGCAGGCACTGGTGGCGATGAGGCGGCATTGTTTGCTGGCGATTTATTCCGTATGTATAAACGCTATGCCGATTTAAACGGCTGGAAGGTGCAAGTAATATCAGGCAGTGCGTCGGAACGCGGCGGGTTTAAAGAAATTATTGCCACGGTTAATGGCAAAGGCGTATTTGCCAAAATGAAATACGAGTCTGGTGTGCATCGGGTGCAGCGTGTGCCTTCGACCGAATCGAGCGGGCGTATTCATACTTCTGCCGCCACTGTTGCAGTGCTGCCCGAAGCCGAAGAGGTCGATGTTAAAATTGAAGATAAAGACCTGCGCATAGATGTGTTCCGCGCCTCAGGACCAGGCGGGCAAAGTGTTAATACTACCGACAGTGCTGTGCGTATAACCCATATTCCGACAGGCATTGTGGTTTCGCAACAAGATGAAAAAAGTCAACATAAAAACCGTGCCAAAGGCATGATGGTGCTACGCTCGCGCATTTATGAAGCCGAACGCCAACGGTTGCACGATATTCGCGCAGGTGACCGTAAAGACCAAGTGGGCAGTGGCGACCGTTCTGAGCGCATTCGCACCTATAACTTTCCGCAAGGGCGGGTGAGTGACCACCGTATTAATTTAACTCTGTATAAGCTCGATAAGCTTATTGCAGGTGATGGCTTGCACGAAATGGTCGATGCGTTAATTAATGACGATCAGGCGCGTAAACTTTCGGCCTTACAGCAAGAAATTTAAATGAAAATTGCGCATTATAACCGCCAACTTATCGACAAACTAACCGCCATAGGCAGCACAACCGCAGAATTAGATGCAAGGTTGCTTATTTGCCATTATTTAGAGCTAGATTTTACCAGTTTTATCTTACAACAAGACGACCAAATTTCTGCCAAAAAAATGCAAAAACTACAAATTGCCGAAAAGCACGCGCTTGCTCATATGCCAATATCCCATATTATAAAATCACGCGAATTTTGGGGTTTAGAGTTTATTATTGATGAAAGCACCCTCGACCCACGGGCAGACAGCGAAGTAATAATTGAAACTTTACTGCATTTTATTCCACCAAGTGATAAAGAATTGCGGTTTTTAGACCTAGGTACAGGCTCAGGTTGTTTGTTATTAAGTGTGCTTAGTGAATATAAAAGCGCAACAGGTATCGGAGTGGATTATTCACCAGACGCTTTAAAAATAGCCAATAAAAATGCCACTAATTTAAACCTATCTCACCGTGCTGAATTTATCCGTTCCAATTGGTTTGATAATATTCCTACCCAAAAATTCGATGTCATAATTTCCAACCCGCCTTATATCACCAGTGCTGATATTAAAAATTTAGACGATAATGTAAAATTATATGACCCACTATTGGCATTAGATGGTGGCACAGATGGGCTTGACCCCTACAGAAATATTGCTAAAAATGCCGCCAAATATTTAACGCCCGATGGCGTTTTAATTTTTGAAATGGGTTATAATCAAGCTAATAAATTGTTTGAAATCCTACATAAAAATAACTTTTATTCCGATGAGTTTGATATGGAATTTATAAATTCGTCAAAGAATCTAAGTAGAACAACATACGGGCTTGGCTATGATTTGGGCAAAAACCCACGTATAATTATCTCTAAACATAAAAATTAAGTATAAACTGCTAGTTTGGGGATAAAAAGCAAGTTACATACATAAATTATGGGTTATAATCAGTTTATTGTTGGAATATACTCAAAATCATTCTACACTTTAAATAGAAATTGCTGCCTCTACATTCAAATTGTACAAAGCAATATTCCTTTATCATAAAATACTGAGAAATTTTACCAGTCCATGAATATTAACCAATCGTTTTAAATCTAAATCAATGGTTAGAATATACAATCAAACCCAAATAAAGTGATAGCTTAAGTGAGATCTCCAAATGAAAATAATCGCATGAAGCAAGGTCAACAAAATAACCGACGCGGGCGCCATAATAACAACCGACGTAATAACAATAATAATAACAACAATAATAATAATGGCAAACCGCAAAATATGCTGACAAAAAACTTTGACAGCAATGGGCCCAGTGTAAAAATTAGGGGCAATGCCAATACTATTGCCGAAAAATATACGACCCTTGCCCATGATGCAATATCTGCTGGT
The DNA here is from genome assembly GCA_964531635.1 of uncultured Hyphomicrobiales bacterium. GTDB lineage: Bacteria > Pseudomonadota > Alphaproteobacteria > Rhizobiales > OSC116 > OCS116. The sequence goes on from CAZHCZ010000006.1 coordinate 7,563, forward strand.
AGCCGCATTAAAGCCGAAAATTATTTTCAACATGCCGAACATTATAAACGTATAGTTCAGGTGGCAACCGAACAGCAAGCCGAACAAAAAGCCGCACACGAGGCCAAACAAACCGCCCAACGTGCCGCCCATGCCGAGCAACAAGCCGCACGTGCCGAGCAACAAGCCGCTCGTGCTGAAGAGCTGTCGGCTCGTGCCGAGCAACAAGTAGAACAGAATACCCAGCCCGATTTAGAATTACCCGCCGCTGAAACCATTAGCGAAAACGCCCCAAGCATGACCAATAACAACAATATGCCTGTTGATATTCTTTCGAATAATGAACCGAGTGATGCTGTTATTGCCGAAGCTGAAAACAAACCTAAGCCCAAACGCACACGCCAAAAACGCAAGCCCATGCTCAATAGAGATGTAGCATCGACCACCCCTGTCGATGTCGAGGCAAAGCAAGAAGCCCGCGCTGATGCTGAACAAGATAGTGTCTAACCAAAAATAAAGAGAAAAATTATGGACGAGAGCAAAATTCCAGCAGGCAAAGATGTGCCGAATGATATAAATGTTATTATTGAAATTCCGCAAGGCAGTTCAATTAAATATGAGGTCGATAAAGCCTCAGGTGCTATATTTGTCGACCGTTTTTTATTCACCCCCATGTATTACCCATGCAATTACGGCTATGTACCTGCCACCCTTTCAGATGATGGCGACCCAGTTGATGTTTTGGTTATATCACCCGAAGCGGTTGTACCAGGCTCAGTTATTAGATGTCGCCCAATTGGGGTGTTGTTGATGGAAGACGAAAGCGGACAAGATGAAAAAATTATCGCTGTACCACATGACAAAGTAACCACAGAATTTACCGATATTACCGATATTGACGATTTACCAAAGCTAACCGTGCAAAAAATTCAACATTTTTTCGAACGCTATAAAGACCTAGAACCCAATAAATGGGTAAAAGTAACAGGTTTCGAAGGTGCCGATACGGCAAAAGCAAAAATACTAGAAGGTTTTGACCGTGCCAGTTAAAATACTATTTTTCAGTATTCATAAGCCGAGCGGCGATTATGCGAGTTAGCCAGCGCGGTGATAGGCGTATTATATATGGCAGGAAGGCGTTGGTAATACCTGTCACGACAATAACCTGACCGCGCATATAACCTTTAAAGGCAATTTCGGCGACGTGTTTTGCGTCCATTGTAGGGACATGGTCGAACAAGTCCGACCTATCCATATGCGAACGTGCGCCAAAGCCTGTTGCTGTTGGACCAGGGCAAACGGCGCATATTTTTATATTTTTACTCTTTTTCTCTTGTGCCAACGCTTCTGTAAATGACAAAACATAAGCCTTGGTTGCAGCATAAACACCCATAAAAGGTGCGGGTAAAAATGCAATTGCCGAGGCTATATTCATAATACCGCCTTGGTTTTGTTCAACTTCGTCTAAAAATTGCAATGAAAGCTCGGTTAATGCACGCACGTTCAAATCTATCATATTCAGTTGCTCAAGTTTGTCTAATTTTTGCATTGCACCATTAAGACCAAAACCCGCATTATTAACCAAATGCCGCACTTGTAAATTTTTGGTTTTTAAAAACTCTGCAACAGTTTTTATAGCATTGAGTGTGCTTAAATCTAAAACCAGAACATCAACTTTAACTGAATATTGCGCGGTTATTTTTGTCGCCAGTGCGGTGAGTTTTTCTTCCGACCGTGCAACAAGCACTAAATCTTCGCCCATTGTAGCAAATTGATACGCCAATTCTTCGCCAATTCCGCCCGATGCGCCCGTGATAAGTGTTATTGCTTTTACAGTATTCATTAATTTTTTCCTAGGTTTGTTGGGCTTTTATTTCATCGCGCATTGCAATTCTATCGCGGCTCGATATGCCTAATAATTCAGCCACGCGCCAAATTAAATTGTCTTCAAATGGCGTAATTTCATTGTCTGCCAAAACAATGTGCCATAATAACCTAACAATTTCTTTGCGTCCGTCATTGTCCAACTGGTCGTTTAATGCTTTGGTGAATTTGTACAAGTCTATAGCATCGCGTTCGGCTTTATCGGCATCTTTAACCAGTTCGGCAGCTTCCTCATTGCTAATTTTAAAATATTTTTTAATTTGAGTGCGCATTATCAACGCTTCTTCTATGCTATAGAAACCATCAATTCTTGCCGCATGAACCATAAGTGCTACAGCAGATAATTTGAAATCATTATCGTCTAAATTTGCCCCACTTAGTTTTTGACCCACTAATTTATCTGCAAAGCTTTTTATTTTGTGCCACATAATATAAATTATTCCGTAATTATTTGTTGTTCGTATAATAACCAATTTTTTCTTTTGCCGAAAAATTCACACCTTCGTCTTTGCCTACAAACCCTGGGTCATCTGGTCTACGCACTATACCAATTGCATTCTCGCCTGAGAGTGCGCTCACCGCAGGAGATGTGCTATAGGGGCTAGAATTTTTATCTTCAGAAACAATAGTCGGTGTTTTTTCTAAGTTTTTTTCTTTTTTAGTTTTTTCTTCTGGCTGTGGCTCAGGTTCTAGTGGTTTTTCATCAAGTAAAATGGTTTCGCTTTCGCCTAAATTCTCATCATTCTTAGCTGTTTCGTCTTCATCGGTTTTTTTATCAGCAAGTTCTTGTGCTACTGTTTCAGCTTGTGCGATAGTTTTTTGTTGCGCTTCTATAAGCAATGTTTCATTAACCTGATGTTCAAGCAAAATATTTGCCGCCAAATCAGCTTCAACTTGCGCAAAGTTATAACTGGGTAGTTTCCACTCATAGGCATCAAGTTCGCCTGTCAAAGTCGAAATTGGCAACCATTTTTCGGCGATATGACCATCGGCTATCCACATTGGGTCGGCTGGCGCATTTTGAGCGCGGGCTAGCCATTCGGCAACCAAGCCCTTATTGCCAAATTCGCCTTGTTCTATTTTTGCCATTAATGTACAAACCCTTGCACTTGGGTCATCGGCTGTTATGCCATCTAACGCATTGCGAGCAACTGCCCATTCTTCTTGCTCAATAGCCACCCGCGCTACAATAACCGCGGCTTCTATTTTGGCTTGTTGTTTAGAGCTTGCATTGCCAAGCCCTGCTTTGTTAGCAAAGTTTTGCACCCGTTTTAAACGCGCTTTGGCTTTTTCACCATCTTTAGCTTTGGCAAATAATGTCGCCAAGTCGGGGTGAGGCGATAAACGCCAACATTTTTCAAGTAACTTATGAGCTTTACGAACGCTGCCTTTTGCCAGCAATAACCGACCAATTAATAAACTTGTTGGCACTAAGTCAGGGGTGTTGTTTTTAGCTTCTAACGCCAACTCTAGAGCAATGTCGGGGTTTTTTTCTTCGGCATCTGCGGCTTCGGCGGTTAGCAATACTCCGCGTTTGCGTTTAATATCTTTAACGGTCGAACCGCTTAGACGGGCTATAAGTTTTAAACTGCTCAACGCACCGTTCCAGTCGCCTGTAATGGTTTGCAAATCAAACAACCCGTTTAATGCCCATTTGCTATGAACATCATAAGTTACCGCATCTTTAGCAATTAACAATGCTGTTTCGTTATCGTCATTGCGCTTGGCTTCAACAAATAAACCTCTTAGCCCCAGCATTTTAGTCGCATCTTGCGTTATCATTCTTTCAAAAGCTTCTGTCGCTAGGGCTTTATTGCCTTCAAGTTGCGCGGTTTGGGCTTTTAATAACAATGTTAAAGGTTCATCTTTTAGTTTTTTATCTGCCAAGCCTGCAAATTTATGAGCCGCTTTAACATCGCCACTGCCAACAGCAATAATACCTTTTGAAAGTGCGTCATAACCTTTGCGTTGGCGACGCGAATTTAAAAACAAACCGAAAGCATCGGGCGCACCAATAATACCTCTAAATAAACGCCACAAGAAAATACAAATGACAATCAGTATAATAAGTGCTGCAACAAATACTGCCATAGATTGCTTAATTTGGTAACCAAACCAATTAAACTCTACGTAACCGGGGTTGTTAATAAGCCACACCATTGCGACAATAAACAGTGCAAATGCTATAAAATACCCTATCAATCTTATCATTACTATAATCCTAAATACTGTTATTTTTATTGGCTAAGAGATTGTAAAATATCACTGCTAATTTGTTTCATTAATTGTTTAGCAGTAAGCCGAGAATTGGCAGCATCGAACCAGTCGTCAAATACGGCTTTAGCAGGGCCCGATAGGCTTGCACCAATCGACACCGCTTTGGTTAAATCTTTAGCTTTTACTGCCACTTCCATACGAGCCAACACCGCTTCGGCATTATCGCCTGTAATATTGCCTGTGCGCCTAATTGATATAATCGACTTTGCATTGCCGATAAATTTATCCAGCACCGATGCGCCCTCGCTTTTTAAGTCCGCAATTAACGCAGTTTCTAACAAACCATCAAATTGTGCCAGTAAGTTTAGTTCGCTAGGCAAGCCTTTCGCAGCATAGCCGTTTAAATTTTCGAACGCCGCCATATCGGTTATTAAAGGTTTAACGGCATTAAGCTCGATTTTAAACGGCGTTTCATCTTGTAAAGCACGTTCTAATGACGCAACAGCCAATGCCGCCGCCATGTTTTTGGCATCTATATTACCAACGGGTCTATTATTAGAGTTGGCAATTTTCTTAACTGCTGCTATTTCATCATTTATAATGCTTATTTGGGTTTTTAGGCTTTCAATTTCATCATTTTGGGCAGTATTATCAACCGTGTTATTTGCGCTTATTATAGGTTTTATATTAGCAATTTTTTCGCTTTGTCGGGCTAATAAAGCTTCTAATATAGTTATTTTACCCGATAACTCATTAAAGTTTATAGTGGGTGCAGGGCTTGTCGGTAATGGGGCTGTCGGCTGCGGGGCATCTTGTAAGCCTGCCACTTCATTCTCGAGTGATAACACCCGAATAGCAAGTTCACTAAGTTGGTTGTCAGGTTCTGTTTGGACATTACTATCATTAAGCAAGCTGCTAATAACGCCTAAATTATTGGTTTTAATAGCATAATAACCTGCTCCCACTGTTAGTGCAACCGTTGCTACTCCGCCTAAAATTGCGGCAAACAACAAACTGCCTAACCCAGTTTTTGTTTTAACTACAGTTTTTGTTTTAACTACTGGGGCAATGGGCATTTTTTCTGGCTCATTAACTTCCTCTTCTATAGCAACATCTTCTATAACTATCTCTTCTGTAGAAGCATCTTCACTAACAACTTCTTCTGCAACAATTTCTTGCACTTCAATATCATCTTGTTCTTTTGGGTCTTCTTTGGTTTTATCGCTCATTATTATGCCTATTTTAAATCTTTTTTCATCAATTCTAACAATTGCATTTCATCGGGTTGGCTTACAAAATATACATGTTTAAGATAATCACTATCAACACTGGTAGCAATGTTCTTAGACAAACAATATATCGGTATATGACTAATTTTTTGTAAAAAACCCCAATCTTTCATATTTTTTACAAATATATTCGCACTTCTTGCCGAATATAGCAATATAGCATCTATCTGTTTGGTAATAAAACTCTGTTTTATCTCTGAGGTTATTGAACTTTCCTCTATCATTTTATAGGCTTGAATACGTTTAACTATAATTTCAACTTTAAATAGAGTTTCAGACAAATTACCCGCATTATCTACACCTGAAATATGTAACAAAGGTTTGTTTAATTCTCTATCTTTATAATCTTTTTTGATAAGTTTTGCCAAGCTGACCACATCATTTTTACCCTGCCCCCAAAGCTTAAAACCATAATCAATCGCCAATTGCGCACTGTGTTCTCCAACCGCATAACAAGGGGTTTTTTTAAATTTCTCAAAATCTGGCGAAGTTTTTAACGCCCTTACCCCGTTTGCCGAGGTAAAAACCAAAGCCGAAAACGCTAAAAAATCTACCTGTTCAAAACTGCTCGGCACAAATTTTAGTACAGGCGAATGGATAGCCTCAAACCCTAATGTTTCAAGTTTTTTAGCAGTATGTAAATAATCTTCCAAAGCTCTGGTGACTAATATTTTGCCCATAAGTTACAACTTATATTGCGTTTTAAAAAAGTCCGCACCCGCTTTGTCCAAAAGCTCATAGCCTAAATTGCGCGCAAAGTTATCGGCTTGGTTTAATGGCGCAGTTATCGCCACTTCATGTACCTGTTTGCCATCGGGGGTTAAAATTTTACCCTTAAATTCAATTTGCTGCCCATATATTTGCGCCAATGCGGCAATCGGCGTGCGGCAAGAGCCATCTAATGCCCGTAAGAAAGCCCGTTCCATATTAATTTCGGCTTGTGTTTCACTGCAATTTATTGCCGATAATAGTTTAACCATAACCCTATCATTTTCGCGCACTTCTAGCCCTATTGCCCCTTGCGCTACAGCAGGCAACATATCTTTTGCCGATAGTATTTGAGTTATTGCATCGGCAAACCCCAAACGGTTTAAACCTGCAACCGCAAGCAATGTGGCGTCGACCTTACCTTCGCTTATCTTTTTAAGCCGTGTGTTTACACTGCCTCTAAAATTAACAATTTTTAAATCGGGTCGGCTGGCAAGTAAAATAGCCCCTCGCCTTAATGAAGCTGTGCCGACCACCGCACCTTTGGGTAAATTTTGCAATGTAGCGTATTTTATCGATATAAACGCGTCCCGCACATCTTCACGTGGTAAAGTGGCGGATATTATTAAGCCATTGGGCAAAATGGTGGGCACATCTTTCATGCTGTGTACGGCAATATCTATTCCGCCATCTGCCAGTTGCTGTTCAAGTTCTTTGGTAAATAAACCTTTGCCACCAAACTCGCGTAAGGCTTTGCCGTATATTTTATCGCCCGTGGTTGGAATGGTTATTATTTCAAAATCATTATCGCTTAACTCATAAACCAGCTTTAACCTATCGCGCGTTTGCTTTGCCTGCATAAGTGCTAACGGGCTGCCTCTTGTGCCAATTTTAATCGGCAGGGATAAGTTTTTAGGAATTATGGTCATCGGCTTGCCTCATCTTGGCGATTGATATAAACCTACATATACTGGATATACGCAACAAGAAAATAAAAAATTGTCAAATAATGAAATTATATGCTTAGGATTAGAATCCTCATGCGATGATACCGCCGCTGCTATTGTTAAACGCAACCCTAACGGCAGTGCGGAAATTTTAGCCAATATTGTTCATACACAGAATGATATACACGCCCCATTTGGTGGCGTAGTACCCGAGCTTGCCGCCCGCGCGCATATTGAATATATGGATAAAGTGGTTATCGAAGCTTTAAAGCAAGCACAAGTTAACTATCAACAGTTAAACCTTGTTGCTGCCACTTCAGGCCCAGGGTTATTAGGCGGGGTGATTGTCGGTTTAATGAGCGGCAAAGCAATATCGTTAGCCCATGATTTGCCATTTATTGCGGTTAACCACCTCGAAGGTCATGCGCTTACCGCTGGTTTGTCCGATGGTATAGAGCCACCTTATTTATTATTGCTAATTTCTGGCGGGCATACTCAAATATTACAAATAAACGGGTTTGGCGATTATGAATTGCTCGGCACAACTGTTGACGATGCCATAGGTGAGGCTTTCGATAAAACTGCAAAACTGCTCGGAATGGGTTACCCCGGAGGTCCGCTCGTTGAGCAATATGCCACCCTTGGTAATGAAAACAGGTTTAAGCTGCCCCGCCCAATGAAAGGGCGCAACAATTGCGATTTTTCATTTTCAGGGCTAAAAACTGCCGTTCTACACGCCGCCAAAGCCATTGAGCCAATTAACACACAAGATAAATACGACATTTGCGCAGGCTTTCAATTGGCAGCCGCGGACTGTTTAGCCGACCGTGTTAAGCGGGCAATGGTAATATTTAGAGCCAATAAAAATTATTCCGATGACACAGAATGTAATTTGGTAATCGCTGGCGGCGTTGCTGCCAATAAAGCCATTGCGCAAGAATTAAACGCTCTGGGGCAAGATTATAACTTTAAGCTTATTACCCCACCTGCTAAATTATGCACCGATAATGGCGCAATGATTGCGTGGGCAGGCATTATGCACTATCTTAATGGCAATATATCGAGCTTAGATGCTCCACCTAAAGCGCGTTGGGCTTTGTCTTAAATAAAAATAAAAGAGAGTCTTTATGAAAAAAATTGGGATTATAGGCGGCGGCGCATGGGGAACGGCATTAGCCACTGTTGCCGCCAAAGGTGGGCATGATACTTATATTTGGGCAAGAGAAACCGAGGTTGTTAATGCCATTAATAACCACCATGAAAATAGCGTGTTTTTAAAAGGTTTTCCGCTACCCAATAACATTAAAGCCACCAACAATTTAGCCGATATGGCAAATATGGACGCAATTTTATGGGTAACCCCTGCCCAAGCTGTTCGCCATGTCGCCAAAGATTTTGCTCAACATCTTAAAAAAAATATGCCGATATTTATTTGCGCTAAGGGCATAGAGCAAAATAGCCGCAAGCTTATGAACGCGGTAATGAGTGAAGAGCTACCAATGGCTAAGGTTGGCATTTTATCGGGCCCAAGTTTTGCCGCCGATGTTGCCAAAAGCCTACCCACTGCAATAACATTGGCTATGGAAGATAAAAAAGTTGGGCAAGAGTTTGCCACCATATTGTCTATCCCGACATTTAGGCTTTATTATTCGAACGATATTATAGGCGCACAAATTGGCGGAGCCGTTAAAAATGTACTGGCGATTGCTTGCGGCATTTCAGATGGCAAAAAATTTGGCGACAGCGCACGGGCGGCACTTATCACCCGTGGTTTTGCCGAGATGACCCGCTTTGGTGTGGCATTAGGCGCAAAAACTCAAACCTTATCGGGTCTTTCAGGGCTAGGTGATTTAACTTTAACCGCCAGCAGCACATTATCGCGCAATATGTCCTTAGGTATGGCATTGGGGCAAGGCAAAAGCCTAAAACAAATTATGGACGAGCGTAAAAGCGTAAGCGAAGGCGTGCATACAGCACCCATATTGACAAAGTGGGCAAAACAGTTAAATATCGACATGCCAATTTGCCAAACCATAGCCGATATTATTGAAAAAAATGAAAATGTTGATACTGCCATTCAAAAATTATTAACCCGCCCACTTAAACAAGAAGCACTATAAAAATAAGGAATAAACATGTATTTTGCTGTTACCTGTTATGACAAACCCAATTCTTTAGAGCTAAGGCTTGCCAACCGCGACAAACATTTGGCCTTTGCCAACGCATCTAACGGCAAAGTTATTGTTGGCGGCGCAATGATAGATGATAATGAAAAAATGATAGGCTCGCATTTAATTGTAAAAGCCGATAGCCGTAAAATATTAGAAGAGTTTCTAGCCAAAGACCCTTATACCATTGCAGGTTTGTTTGAAAAAGTAACCGTTCAAGCCATGCGCATCGCCATCAGCAACCCTATTTAATTTAAAGAAAGAAAAACTATGATAACGTATTGGGCAATTTTAATTACCACCATTGTAATATTTTTAATAGGAGCAGCATGGTACACCCTATTTGCTCAACAATGGCTTGAAGCCCTTGGAAAACCCGCAGGCTATGAACAAGAACCACCCGAAATGGAATATTATATTATTAGCGTCATAACCGCATTTTGTGCGTCGATGGGCATCGCCTTATTTTATTATTTAAGTGGCGGTGATGGTTTTTTTGATGGCTTGTTTACTGGCATTGCAGCGGCGGTTTTCTTTTCCATTATGCCCATAGTTAACTCCAACCATTGGGGCGGGCAAAAATTTAAACTGTCACTTATTAATGGCGGTTATTATTTAACAAGCTTTGCCATTGGCGGCGCTATTTATGGTTTAATTGCTTAGGGATAAATTTTATGTTTAAAGTTCAAACCGACTACCCACAAACAGATTTTGATAGCAAAAACGGTGTAAATAATGACCGTTATAATATGATGTATAACCAAGCTGTAAGCAACCCCGATGTTTTTTGGGGCGAACAAGCAATGCGGTTGGATTGGATAAAACCTTTCACCAAAGTTAAAAACACCAATTTCGATTATGATAAATTGTCGATAAAATGGTACGAAGATGGCACTTTAAACGCATCGGTCAATTGTATCGACCGTCATTTGGCAAAAAACGGCGAAAAAACTGCAATTATTTGGGAAGGCGATAACCCCGATAATCATAAAAACATCAGTTATAATGAGCTGCATAAACAAGTTTGCCTGTTTGCCAATATGCTGAAAAACCACGGGGTTAAAAAAGGCGATGTGGTGACTATTTACATGCCGATGATACCAGAAGCGGCTTATGCTATGCTGGCTTGTTCGCGTATTGGCGCACCACACAGTGTAGTTTTTGGTGGCTTTTCACCCGAGGCTTTAGCGGGGCGTATTAATGATTGTAAATCTAAATTCATTATCACTGCCGATGAAGGCGTGCGGGGCGGTAAGTCCGTAGCGCTTAAAGCCAATGTCGATGAAGCACTGACCAAAACCAATGGTGGCGAAAAATTATTTGTTATTAATAATACAGGCAATAATGTAGCGTTTGATAAAAACCGCGATATTTGGCACCATGAGGCAATTAAAGGCTTGGCTGAAGACTGCCCACCTGAAGAAATGTCGGCCGAAGACCCATTGTTTATTTTATACACATCAGGCTCGACAGGTGCGCCCAAAGGCATTGTTCATACCACAGGTGGCTATTTGGTTTATGTGAGTATGACCCACGAATATGTTTTTGATAACCACGCCGATGATGTTTTTTGGTGCAGTGCCGATGTTGGTTGGGTAACGGGGCATTCTTATAGCCTTTATGGGCCTTTGGCGAATGGCGCAACCACTTTACTGTTTGAGGGCATTCCAACCTACCCCACACCATCACGTTTTTGGAATGTTATCGACAAACATCAGGTAACCACATTTTACACCGCCCCCACCGCCATTCGTGCACTTATGGGGCAAGGTGATGATTTTGTAACCCAAACCAGCCGTTCAAGTTTACGGATTTTAGGCAGCGTGGGCGAGCCTATAAACCCCGAGGCATGGGGCTGGTATTATAATATTGTTGGCGATAAAAAATGCCCGATTGTCGACACATGGTGGCAAACCGAAACGGGTGGCGCTTTAATTACTCCGCTTATTGGTGCGACCACATTAAAACCCGGCAGTGCCACCTTACCATTCTTTGGCATACAGCCCCAAATTGTCGATAATGATGGCAATGTATTAGAAGGCGAAGCCCAAGGTTTATTGTGCATTGCCGACAGTTGGCCAGGGCAATCGCGGACCATTTTTGGCGACCATGAGCGGTTTAAACAAACCTATTTTTCAAGCTTTAAAGGCAAATATTTTACAGGCGATGGCGTAAAACGCGACAAAGACGGTTATTATTGGATAACAGGTCGGGTCGATGACGTGCTTAATGTTTCGGGTCACCGTATGGGAACAGCCGAAATTGAAAGCGCACTTGTCGCACATAAAGCAGTATCTGAAGCCGCTGTGGTTGGCTACCCCCACGATATTAAAGGGCAAGGCATTTATACATATGTAACGCTAATGCACGATGTTAAGCCCAGTGATGAATTGCGCGCTGAACTGGTAAAGTGGGTTCGAAAAGAAATTGGCGCAATAGCCACAATTGACAAATTACAATTTGCTCAAGGCTTGCCAAAAACCCGCTCAGGTAAAATTATGCGACGTATTTTACGCAAGATTGCTGAAGATGAATATAATAATTTAGGCGATATTTCCACATTAGCCGACCCATCTGTAGTTGACCTATTGATTAAAAATCATGAAGCGTTATAAATAGTAGTGTAGGTGATTCGAAATTTAAGAATTTTATATTGGCGGACCATTTAGCAAACCTAGAGGCAACAAGGGCGGAGTTTTTCTCCGCCCTTCTTTTATGCTAAAAATCACTGGTTATGCCTTTGTTTTCCCAATCACTATAACGTGTCGGCTCTAGCCCTTTGCGCCCATTATATTCAGGCGCAAGCTTTTTATCACCTTTTTCGCGGCGTAATGCGGCTTCTTTAATTGCCTGTTGTGCAGCTTTAGATATTTTTTTGCCTCTCGCCGCACCCATTTTTTCAAGCACGGTCAACTTATCTTTCGCCGTCACTTCACTATATTTAATTTCATCATTCATTTTGTGCCGAATTTTATTTATTTTGGTTATTCTAATGTATAGTAATTAAGGTTTATAATATAATATAAAATAAAATAAAATGGTCATTTTAATGAAAAAATCTAAAAATATCTCAGGGCTTGCTGCCCGCCAAGTTGCTTTAAACTTTTTAGGGTTTATATTATATAATAAACTTAATTTCGATGAGGCTTTGCTTAAAATTCAAGCCGAAAAAACTTGGGTAGTTTTAAGCGATAGAGACAAAGCTTTTGTTCGCAACCTTATAATGACCAGCTTGCGACATCATACAAAAATTGAGTATTTTATTAAATTATATATGAAAAAAGCCTTACCGCGTAAAGCTTACCTCGCGCATTATATTTTAATTTTAGGCGCAGCCCAATTGTTATATTTAGAAACCCCAGCCCATGCCGCCATTTCATTAAGTTTAAATTTAGCCGAAGGCACTGATGCCAAACATTTTAAAAAACTCATCAATGCCATTTTGGGTAAGATTAACCGCGAGCAAGATAAATTGCGGTTTTTAAAATTAACTTCAGAACAAATGTTGCCAAAATGGATAGCCCAAAAATGGAGCAACTATTATGGTGAAGCTATTACTTTGCAACTTGCCAACGCATTATCCGAACAACCGCATATCGACTTAAGTGTTAAATCCGACGCGCCACAATGGGCAGAAAAGCTCGATGCCACTCATATTGGCGACTTAAGCATACGGCTTAATACCCGCACAAATATTACCCAATTAGAAGGCTATGATGAAGGCGAGTTTTGGGTGCAAGATGCAGCCGCCGCCATTGCCGCACGCTTGTTTGATGATATAAACGGCAAACCAGTGTTGGATTTTTGTGCCGCACCTGGTGGAAAAACCATGCAATTGGCGGCAATGGGCGCACAGGTAACCGCCATTGACATTAATAAAAAACGCTTAAAGCGCTTAGAGGAAAACCTAAAACGCACACAATTAACTGCAAAAATAGAATGTGTAGATATTCGTAAATACCAACCTAAAACCCCGCCAAGCCATATTCTGCTCGATGCACCATGCAGCGCCACAGGTACGTTTCGCAAACACCCCGAAATTCTATTGCTCAAAACTATAGATGATATTAAAAAACTAAAAGCTATCCAGCTCGAGTTGCTTAATAAAAGCCTAGATATGGCGGCAGATAATGCTCAAATTATTTATGTTGTTTGCTCGTTAGAACCCGAAGAGGGTGAAAAACAAATTGATGCCGTTTTAGCCGCACGAAATGATGTGAAACTCGAAAAAATAACCCCCGATACACTTGGGCTTATTGGCAAAACTGCCGCCTTAAAAATTAGCCCGAAAGGGTGGTTGCGCATTCTGCCCAATAAAGATGATGCTGTTGGCGGGTTGGACGGGTTTTTTATCGCCAAATTGCGTAAAATATAACTTGCCTCGCATATTATAGCTAGTTATGTTGACATATAGTTTTACTGGTTAGTTTTAATTGGGTTGTGTGATATAAATATGGCATATTTTTCATTATCTGAGAAATTTAAGCTTAGCCTATTGGCACTGCGTTTTTACAACCGCGCTTTTAAGAAAAAAATTATCCGCCTTTATGTGCTTAAATGGCGCAAAAACACCCATTTGCCTAAAAATATTATCTTCGAACCCGATGATTACCGCATTGCCGACCCAACCATTGCCGAAGACATTTATGACGGGCATATTTCACTGGCAGGCATAAGTTATAATGTTGGCGCAAATTCGCCATTTAACATAGTGCCTCCCAACCAAGCTTGGCACAGGTCACTTATTGGCTTTGGCTGGTTGCGCCATTTTAAAGCCTTAAACAGCCCCATTGCCCTTATGCAGGCCGAAGCTTTGTTTCTAGACTGGCAGTCAAGCGACACTTATTATAATGTTCAAAATTGGCGGGTTTCGACCACCGCAAAACGCCTTATTGCTTTATTATCACACAGTTCAGTATTAAGTGCGGGCAAAAATGAAACTTACTTCAAGACTATCGACCAGCATGTGCAAATATTAAGCCTCAGTTATAAGCATGTAAAATATAGCAAAGGCAAATTAGATATTGCCATAGCCCTTTGCTTTGCTCAAGTTTGCCTCGATAAAGACTATCAGCTTAAAAACATTAAGCTTAAAGCTGAGCAGCTATTGGCCGAGCAGTTGTTAGAGCAAATCCTGCCCGATGGTGGGCATATTAGCCGCAACCCCGATACATTACTCAGCATTATGCTCGACTTAATTCCGCTTAAAATGGCGTATAAAAACCAACAGTTGCTAGTGCCAGCACCATTGCAAAATGCTATCGACCGCATTATTCCTATTTTACACTTTTTCTGCCACCCCGATGGTAATTTTATTCAATTTAATGGTGCTGGGCCGACCGATTGGGCAGCATTTTTAAATGTTTTTGATGCCGAAGGTGAAGGCATAAAGCCACCAACTCAAGCGCCCCATAGCGGCTATTACCGCCTTTATGCACCCGATATGCAATTGACTATAGATGCAGGTGCCACCCCTAAAGCTGAATATAGCACCAAAGCCCATGCCGCACCTTTGGCTATCGAAATTTCTAGCGCGGGGCAAAGAATGGTCATAAATTGCGGTGCTGCACCACAATATGATTATAATTGGTTTACCATCACCCGCTCGACCCCTGCCCATTCGACATTAAGCATCGAAAACCAATCAACCGCTATTATTAAGCTGCCCAATTGGCTTAGTAAATTAATTGGGCATCAGTTGTTTCATGGTCATAATAAAAGACCCGTAAACATTGGGAAAACCATTGCAGGCGCGCAACTTACTGCCAGTCACGATGGTTATACCAACCTTTTTGGGCTTATCCATGAGCGGCAAATTACTTTAAACGAAACAGGCAGCCTTATTACTGGGCACGATAAGCTAAGCCCGCAAGCGGGTCAAAGCAAAGCCAAAGGCAAACAGCTTAACTATGATATTCGCTTTCATCTGCACCCAAGCATTGTTACCCAATCCTCGCGTGATGGGCATAGCATATTACTAACAATGCCCAACCAAGATATGTGGCAATTTGTATCGACCTTTAGTAATTTCACACTTGAAGAAAGTGTATATTTAGGCGAAAGCCACGAAAGAAAACGCACCAAACAAATTGTTATTTCAGGCAAAGTAACCGATTTTGCCGAAGCAAAGTGGCAGTTTAGAAAAATTTAAAAACATAGACAAACATTAGAGCTTCACTCAGCCAAATCCATACAAATCGGCTTGTATAATTAATTTATTAGCCATTCCTAAATGTAGCAATTCAACCATTTTACCATCGACATTTAATGCCGCTTTGCCTTGGTTTTTTGGGTCGGAGAATGCGTTGATTACTTTTTTTGCAAATTCAATTTCTTCGGCTGTTGGGCAAAAAATATGGTTTACTGTGGCTATTTGCTTGGGGTGAATAATGGTCTTGCCATCAAAGCCCAATTGTTTGGCTTGTTGGGTTTCATATTCTAAGCCATGCTCATCATTAAAATTATTAAACACCCCATCAAATATAAGTAAATTATGAATACGCGCGGCTAAAATACAATTTGAGAGAAAACTTATAAAGCCCAATCGGTCGGGGTAATTTAGAGTTGGTAGCGGAATTTGCATATCTTTGCTTAGGTCATTTATACCTAAAACCAAGCCCGTAAGCCGTGAATTTTTTGCCAATCCACAAATATTATCAATATTTTTTAAGGCTTGTGGAGTTTCTATCATCACCCACAATTGTGTGTGTTTGGCAAAATTAGAGCTGTCCATTTGCTGTAAAATTTGCGCCACATCGCCCGCATTGTTTATTTTTGGTATTAAAATAGCATCGGGTTTACATTGCGCAGCACAGTTTAAATCGTCTGTATAAAACTCACTCTGCACATCATTAAGACGAATCACTATAAATTTTGAACCATAAGGTTTTGATGGCAATTTTTTTAACAAAACCTCACGCGCTAAATGTTTGTTTTCAAACGCGGTGGCATCTTCTAAGTCTAATATCAGTGCATCAACGTCTAAACTTTCGGCTTTTTTTACCGCCCGCTCATTGGATGCAGGCATGTAAAGCAAACTGCGCATATCATTGTTCCATACGGCTATTATAAGCCTCGGAAACATTAAACTCACTCCGCCCACCCATTTTTATTTCGGGTGTTTTAGCCTCATCAGTTGGCTTAATAATATGCCCCTCAGGCGACATGCCCAACGCGCTTAACAATTCCATATCCCTATTTTTAATCGGGTTGGGAGTAGTCAGTAACTTCTCGCCATAAAACATGCTATTCGCACCCGCCATAAAACACATAGCCTGCATGTTTTTATCCATACTTTCGCGCCCTGCACTAAGCCGAACATAGGCTTTAGGCATCATAATGCGTGCAACGGCAATCGTACGAATAAAGTCAAAATCATCAATTTCATCTATATTCGCATCATATAAAGGTGTGCCTTTAACCTGTACCAATTTATTAATCGGTACACTATCAGGGTGTTTTTCCATATTGGCAAGAGTTTGCAACATACCCGCTCGGTCGGTCTCTTTTTCGCCCATGCCGATAATGCCCCCAGAGCAAACATTTATGCCTGCATCACGAACATTCTGCAATGTGTTCAACCTATCTTGGTAAGACCGAGTGGTAATAATTTCTTTATAATATTCTTCCGATGTATCGACATTATGGTTGTAATAATCTAACCCCGATTGTTTAAAACGCCCAATTTGAGCAGGCGTTAACATGCCTAAAGTAACACAACTTTCCATACCTATGTCTTTAACCCCTTCAATCATCGCGCAAATTTTATCCATATCGCGGTCTTTAAGGTCGCGCCACGCAGCGCCCATACAGTAACGGGTAGCACCAGCGTCTTTGGCTTTTTGGGCTTGTTCGACAACTTTCGTAACTTCCATCATTTTAGAGGCTTCTAGCCCCGTATTATAACGGGCAGATTGCGGGCAATATTTACAATCTTCAGCACAACCACCTGTTTTAATACTGCAAAGTTGGCTCAGTTGCATTCTATTAGGGTCAAAATGTGTACGATGAATGGTTTGAGCATCAAACAATAAATCCATAAACGGTTGGTTGAATAGGCCGACAATTTCTTCGCGTGTCCAATCGTGACGAATATCGCCTAATTGACTGAGCTTAAAGTTTGACATAAACTTACCCTTTTATATTTGTTTTATATCTTATAATATTGCATAAAATTATAGTCAATGAAATAGCGGGTTAGTATGGCAACAATATTAGGAATATCTTCGCAAACGGCTTATGGGAGCATTGGGATTAGTGCTTACCAATTTGTTTTGCAAAAACTTGGGCATGAGGTTATTTGCTTTCCTACGGGCACATATTTAACCCACCCCGAGCTTGGGCGCACCATTGGGCATAATATAAATGCCGATACTTTGTCCGATATGGGTGCAGAGCTTATATCTATGCGGCTTGATGAAAAAATTAGTTGGGTAATATCGGGTTATTTTTTTAGTGCCGAACAAGCTGAAAGCGTAAAATGGTTTGTTACCCAACTTAAAGTGCGCAACCCCAACATTTTATATTGTTGCGACCCTGTTATTGGCGATACACCCGAAGGCATGTATGTCGACACTGAAATTGCGCAATATATAAAAAACATACTCGTTCCAATGGCAGATATGGTGAGCCCAAACAAATTTGAAACCAACTATTTAGGCAAATTAAACAATAAACAAATTTTGCTAAAATCGGTCAATGGCAATGAAAACCATTTTATTGAAGCCGGCAACACCATTAAACAGCCATTTAACCCAGTAGATAAATATTTAGCGGGCGCGGGGGATTTGTTTTCGGCGTTATTTATTGGCTATAAATTAAACGGTTTATCAGCAAAGGTTGCCCTTGAAAAAGCCACAAAGTTTTTGCAAATATTAGCAGAATATAGTATTGAGCATAACTGTAAAACCCTGCCTATAGTTGAAAACCAGCATCATTTGTAGCTGCGAAATTTTGGGCACTATACAAGCAGTAAGTTTAATGCTAAATTGCAAACACCTTAATTAAATGGGAATAAAGTTATGAAAAATGTTGGAAGTATTGATAAAATCATCCGCTATGTTATAGCCTTTGTGCTCGCGGCAATTGCCTATTTTTATCAGGTCGAGCTAGGCGCTTGGTTTTGGCTATTTATAGTTGGCGCTGTTGTTGCAGCAGCAACCGCCTTATTTAGTTCATGCCTATTGTATAAAATAATCGGCATTAGCACCAATAAAACAAAGGAATAGCCCCCTCCCGCGAGCCAGCGTACAGAGTACCCGCGCCCGCAGGTAAATATAAAGTAAAAAATAAGATGAAGAATTTGAGTATTATAGATAAGCTTATTCGCGTGGGAATAACGCTTATATTGCTTGTTATTGCATCGGCTTATAATGCTCAGTTAGGCTATGCTTATTGGCTAATCGTTGGGGTGAATTTTTACCTTATATTCACCTCATATTTGAGCTTTTGTTATATTTATTACGGGTTTGGTGTTTCAAGCTATCGCACCAAACCACGTATATTTAAGCTTTAGGGTCTAGACCCTAAATCAACCCACGGTTAACCAACAACTCCGCAATTTGCACGGTATTAAGTGCAGCCCCTTTGCGTAAATTATCCGCCACAACCCAAATATTCAAACCATTTTCGACAGTTGCATCTTCTCTAATACGGCTGACATAAGTCGCATCTTCACCTGCGGCATCTATCGGAGTAATATAGCCGCCATCTTCGCGTTTATCGACCACCAATAAACCCGGTGCAACCCGAATAATTTCGCGCGCTTTATCGGCAGTAACAGGCTTTTCAAATTCTATATTAACCGCTTCACTATGCCCAATAAACACAGGTACACGCACTGCAGTGGCGGTAACTTTAATATTAGGGTCGAGTATTTTTTTGGTTTCGGCAACCAATTTCCATTCTTCTTTTGTGTAGCCATCTTCCATAAACTCATCGATATGTGGAATAACATTAAAGGCAATTTGCTTGGTAAAAATTTCTTGCTCAATGGGGTCATTAACAAAAACACCACGGGTTTGGTTGAACAATTCGTCCATAGCCGCAGTGCCACCGCCCGAAACGCTCTGATAAGTTGCAATAACCAACCGCTTGATGGTAAACGCATCATGCAACGGCTTAAGAGCCACTAGCAATTGAGCGGTTGAGCAATTGGGGTTGGCGATAATATTACGCCCTTTAAAACCTGTAATCGCATCAGGGTTAACCTCAGGAATAATAAGTGGTACGTCGCTATGATAGCGAAAAAATGACGAATTGTCTATGCAAACACAACCCGCTTGAGCAAAAATAGGCGCGAATTTTTTAGAAATAGAACCACCAGCCGAAAATAAAGCAATATCAACTTGGCTTGGGTCAAAATGATCAAGATTTTGGCATTTTATAGTTTTATCACCAAAGCTAATTTCACGCCCTTGACTACGGCTAGAGGCTAAGGCAAAAATTTCATCGACAGGGAATTGTCGTTCGGCCAAAATTGCCAACATTTCACGCCCAACATTACCCGTAGCGCCGACGATTGCAACTTTATATCCCATAATATTATCCTATATTTTTAAGGAGAAAACTCCGCTACTCTCCAACATTATTAGCTTAATTTAAAGCTCTCTTCTCCCCTACGAGGAGAGTATGTAGGAAGGACAAGAGGAAAGGTTACGCAACCATTTTAGTGGTGCGTTTGGTGGTTTTTGTCGTAGTTTTAATAAAAACGTACATAATCACTCATACTTTCATCTGCCCCAACGGCAAGAATTGTACAACAAATATCAAATATCCAACAAAAACACAAGCCCTAATAATATTTGTTCAAAAAATATTACACTCCGAATTTTCGTCTACCGCCAAGAACCCGTAGAGTTTCAATGAGCGCGGGCGGGGCGCCTGCACCCTTGCTGGCGCGTGTCTAATTAAGGTGAATTTTTACTTTTTTGCGTTGTAAATATCCCACAAATCGGGACGGTGGAGTTGGGTGGTTTTTTTGGCTTGTTCATGCCGCCACTGTGCTATTTTTTTGTGGTTCCCGCTGGTTAACACTTCGGGTGCGGTTAGGTTTTGCCATGTTTTTGGCTTGGTGTAATGCGGGTATTCTAACAACCCCGCTTCGAAGCTTTCTTCGGTAGCGGATTGGCTGCTGCCCATTACGTTGGGGAGCAGGCGAATACAGGCATCTAGCAGCGTTAAAGCCGCGACTTCGCCACCTGAAAGTATATAATCACCAAGGCTAATTTCTTCTATATCTTCATGGTCGAGCAAGCGTTGATCAACCCCTTCAAACCGCCCGCAAAGTATAATAACCCCATTGCCTTTTGCGAGTTGTTTAACGCGGTTTTGAGTAAGCGGTTTACCGCGTGGTGATAGGTAAATTAATGGGCGTTTATCAGACTTTTGGCGCGTGGCGGCTATACAGTCACCAAGCACATCGGGGCGCAATACCATACCTGCTCCGCCACCTGTCGAGGTATCATCGACATTTTTATGTTTGCCTTTAGCAAAGTCGCGTATTTGGGTCGTGTTGAGTGACCAAATATTATTTTCCAACGCCCGCCCAGCGAGTGACATGCCCAAACTCCCAGGGAACATATCGGGGTAGAGGGTCATTATATCAACCCGCCATGTGGGGCTATTGTTCGGGGTCATCTTTAAGTTCACTCAAATAGTTTTCCAAATCATCATCAGCACTTGATAATAGCGCATCGCGGGCGAAAATAACATAGCCATCTTTTATATTGATTTCTGGAACAACTTCTAAAGTGAAGGGGATAAAAAAACTGGGTTCAGACTCACCGTCTTGGGTCGATGGGTTAATTTCCAACAAATCGCCTGCGCCAAAATCTTGAACCGATAATATTTTACCAACATTTACCGCCTCTTCATCGCGGACATTAAGCCCAACCAAGTCGACATGGTAAAATTCTTCTTCATCGGTTTGGGGTAATAAGTCGCGCATAACATAAAGCCGTGTGCCTTTTAGGCTTTGCATAAATTCACGGTTATCAATGTTTTTAACACGGCAAATTGCACCCAACTTATCAGAGCGAACATAGCTTAACTCATATATGGTTTTGCCATCTTCGCTTTGTAATGCACCATAGGCGCAAATATCGGCAGCATTTTGGGTAAAACATTTAACTTTAGTTTCACCCTTAACACCATGAGCACCCGCAAAAGCGCCTAAACAAATTCGTTTATTATCCGTTGCGTTGCTCATAAATTTTAGCCTTATTTATTCTGCAGTTGCTTCGGCTTTTGCGGCTTGTGCAGCATCTTTTACAGCTTGTGCGGCATCTTCAGCGGCTTGAGCGGCTTCGTCTAGCTTTTCTTGAGCTTTACGGCCGGGCTTAGCTTTGTTAGGGTTGTTGCGGGCTTTACGTTCTAAAATGCCAGCAGCATCTAAAAAGCGTAAAACACGGTCGGTCGGCTGAGCGCCTTTAGACAACCACTCTTTAATGCGGTCTTCGAGTAAAATTACTCGCTTTTCGTCATCTTTTGCCAATGCAGGGTTATATGTACCCACTTTTTCGATATAGCGACCATCACGCGGTGCGCGTTCATCAGCCACAACAATACGATAATAAGGACGCTTTTTAGAACCACCACGGGCCAAACGAATTTTAACTGCCATTTTTTTACTGCTTTCTTTACTTAAGTTTTATTGTTATATTTATTTCTTTTTACCACTAGGCAACCCACCAAGACCTGGTAAGCCACCTAAATTATTATTGCCAAAACCCGAAGGCAAACCACTGCCCAATTGTTTTTGCATTTGTTCCAGTGAATTAACATCAGGCATCTGCCCTGCTAACGCATCTGCATTCACATCGGGCATTGCGCCACCAAACATATTTTGCAACATGCCGCCACGCCCGCCTTTTGCCATTTTTTTCATCATATCCGCCATTTGACGGTGCATTTTAAGCAATTTATTAATTTCAGGAACATTACGCCCACACCCTTTAGCAATACGTTTTTTGCGTGAGGCATTTAGTAACTTTGGGTTGCGACGTTCACGCTTGGTCATCGAGGAGATAATCGCCATTTGATAGGTGAACATTTTATCATCGATATTGGCTGCTGAAATTTGCTTTTTCATTTTGCCCATACCCGGTAATAAGCCCATTACTCCGCCCATACCGCCCATTTTTTCCATTTGTTTGAGCTGGTCAGATAAATCGTTTAAATCAAACTGGCCTTTACGCATTTTTTTAGCCATAGCTTCGGCTTTTTCGGCATCAATCGCATCGGAAGCTTTTTCAACCAATGATACAATATCGCCCATGCCCAAAATACGCCCAGCAATACGCTTGGGGTGAAACTCGTCTAAATCTTCGGGTTTTTCGCCTGTGCCTAAAAACTTAATTGGGCAACCTGTTACAGCCCGCATGGAAAGTGCAGCACCACCACGCCCATCGCCATCTATCCGCGTTAGGGCAATGCCTGTTGCGCCCACTTGTTCATTAAATACCCGGGCGACATTAACCGCATCTTGCCCCGTTAAGCTGTCAGCGACCAATAACACTTCTTGGGGTTTAATAATATCACGAATACCAACCACTTCGTCCATTAACTCAGTGTCAATATGCAAACGACCTGCGGTGTCAATCATCAGCACATCATAGCCGCCTAACCGTGCGGCATCTTTAGCGCGCCTAGCTATCTCTAGTGGTTTTTGACCTGCGACTATTGGCAGTGTATTCACGCCAATGCTTTTGCCTAAAATTGCTAACTGCTCTTGTGCGGCAGGGCGGTAAATATCTAACGATGCCATTAAAACTTTTTTGTTTTGGCGCTCAGTTAGGCGTTTGGCAAGCTTGGCAGTCATGGTGGTTTTACCAGAGCCCTGCAAACCAACCATTAAAATACCGACAGGCGGAACCGCGTTTAAATTTAGCGGTACAGCTTCTTCGCCCAACATAGCGACAAGCTCATCATGGACAATTTTAACCACCATTTGCCCAGGTTTAACCGAGCGGATAACCGCTGCGCCAATGGCTTGTTCTTTAACAGTGGCAATAAAAGCTTTTACAACATCTAACGCAACATCCGCTTCGATAAGCGCACGCCTAATTTCACGCATGGCAGCATTAACATCGCTTTCACTTAACGTGCCGCGCCCTGTTATTTTATCAAATATACCGCTTAATCGGTCGGATAAGCTTTCGAACATAATTGTCTCTTAACTAATGAACCCAAACCAATTTTACACCCAAGGGCGAAATTCGCTGTTGGATGTTAACTTTCACAACTCCCGATGGATTGCCCACCATGTTTATGACCGTTTAGAGTTTGAACTCTTATGAATTATGGATTTCTTATAATTATTGGCAACAAATGTCAAGCAATTATAAAGCTAAATTGCTATAGTGCAGGCATAAAACGCTATCTTTGCCTGATGGGCTAGTTTAAGAATAAAAAATGATATTATTAAACCGTTTGTTTATTGTAATTTTATTGGCATTTGCTTTTGCATACCCTGCCAATGCAAGTGGTGGAACAATAAAAAACTATACTGTTAGCTTGATAAAAATGAACGGTGAAGCGCGGCTTAAACTGGCGCAATATTTGCTCGAAAATAAACAAGCCGATAAAGCCATACAAACACTTATATTTAAGCCGTTTAAAACTGCCAATTTCATTGTCCAATCGCAAATTTTACTGGCAGACAGCCTATTTATTTTGGGTAAAAAAACCAATGCAGTTGATGTTTTACGCAAATTATTAGCCGCCCAGCCCGAAAATAGTATAGCACGGTTTAAACTGGCGCAAATGTTGTTTTCTATGGGCGAAAATTCTGGTGCGAAACATCATTTAGAAATATTGCGTTCTTCGTTACGCGATGAAAAGTCACAACAAATTATTCAAAACCAACTAACCCAAATTGCTCATAAGAAAGATTGGTTTTTTGGTCTAAGTGGGTCTTATTTCCCGCGCAGTAATTTTAACAATGGTGTGGTTAAAGATGTCTATTATTGCAATGATTTTGGCGCAACGCCCAATGCAGTCGAAGGCTGGCGGCAAACATTTGCAAATATTTTAGGGCAAAATTGCGATGCAGGTATTATAACCCCTGCCAACCAAAAAGCCCAAAATGGTTGGGTGTTAGATGTTACTGCTCAAGCAGGCAATCGTTTTAGAATTAATGACAAAACCAGCTGGTTAATAAAAGCCACAGGGCGGTTAATAAAATACCCGCACACCATAGCAGATGTCGGGGTTTTAAGTATAAACACTGGCTCAATAATAAGTTTAGATAAAAACACTAAGTTGATATTCGATGCTAAGGCAGAGCTAACAGTATCTGCGGGTAAAGTCAGCCAACGAAATTTAGCATTCTCGGGCGAAATTTCTTATATTTTTAACCCGCAAGTTACAGCTACTGGCGCTTTAACACTAAGCCAACTCACCCATTATAATGATGCCGACCAAAATAATGTTACAGCAAATTTACAAACAAATTTACGCCTTTCATTAGACAATACCAGCTTTGTTCGTTTAATAGCAGGTGCAAAAAAATCCCGTGCTCAAAACCCAAATAACAGCTTTACCGCGTTTAATGGCGGCGTTGGATATTATAAAGAACTTCCCTTAGGAGTAACCCTATACGTGCAAAGCAATTTGGAATTGCGCAATAAAAACCTCGAGAATATTAAAGATTTTAATTTAAGCGCAAAATTCACCAAACGCGATTTGAATTTATGGGGGTTTGCGCCTGAGCTTAGTGTTAATTATTTAAATTATAACAGCACCATAAACAGGTTTGACAAAAAGGGTAGTTCGATTAATATCGGTTTTACAAAATCATTTTAAGGTCAGTATATGGCAACGGAAAAAACCATAAAACAAATGTGCGCCAAGGTGTTTGGGCATGATGATTTTAGCGCTAATTTTTCTGAGGTTAATAGCAATTACTTTTTAACTATGGGCAATGGTTTAAAAATAATTCTTCAAATTTCAAATGATAAAAAAACCTTGCAAAAACACTATGAAATAGCCCAAAAACTATGGCGTAAAATGCCTGTTATACGCGCATTAAGCCAAGTTTTAGAAGCCGATAATGGGCAGTATTTTATATTTTTCGAAGCGCAAAACGGCAATAACCTTAGCAACCTACTTAAAATAAGCCCAACCGATCAAGCCCAACTGGGCTATGAAATGGGCGAATATTTGGGGCTTTTACACAGTCAAAAGTTAGCGCAAAAAGGTATGTTTTTACCCCCAAAAAAAATCAAACACCCCGAAAGTTGGGAACACCATAATTGCCTAGTCCACACAAGCCTAGCGCCAGATAATATTTTTCATCATCAAGGGCATATTTCGGCAATAACTCAGTGGCAAAACGCCCAAAGCGGTCACCCCACCCAAGACTTTAAAGCCTTCACCCAAGCACCTTATAACGAATGCCCAATTTTTGTAAATAACCTATGCGATGCTTATTATTTAAGGCATAAAAACTTGCCTAAAAATTGGGTGGAGCTGGCTAGTTTGCCCTAACAAGCCAAACCCACATTTCAACCTTTATTCAGACAGTAGATTTTTGGGCTCATAATACTCATACCCCAAAGCCTGCGCGACGGCTTCATAGGTAACTTTACCCTTATAAACATTCAACCCATTCATAAGATGTTTATCGTCTAACAATGCTTGTTTATAGCCTTTATTGGCAAGGGTTATAGCAAAGCCTAATGTAGCATTATTAAGTGCGAAGGTCGACGTTCTGGCAACAGCACCGGGCATGTTGGCAACACAATAATGCACTATATTATCGACAATATATGTGGGTTCAGCATGGGTGGTGGCTTTCGATGTTTCAAAACACCCGCCTTGGTCTATGGCAACATCGACCAAAACACTACCCGCCCGCATACGGCTTATCATATCACGGGTGACCAATTTTGGAGCCGCCGCACCAGGAATAAGCACCGCGCCAATAACCACATCGGCATCAAGCACATATTTTTCTAAATTATCGGCAGTAGAATAAATACAGTTTATACGCCCTTGGAAAATGTCATCTAGCTCACGCAAACGGTTTAAATCGCGGTCAAGTACAGTAACATTTGCGCCTGTTCCAACTGCCATTTTAGTAGCATTAGTGCCAACAACACCGCCACCAATAACCACAACGTTCGCAGGGGCAACACCGGGTACGCCGCCCAATAATAAACCACAACCGTGTTGAGCTTTTTCTAACGAATGTGCCGCCGCCTGAACCGCCATACGCCCTGCAACTTCACTCATTGGAGCAAGCAAAGGCAATGTGCCATTATTGGCAGTTACAGTTTCATAAGCAATGGCAACACAGCCAGACTCTATAAGTAACTTTGTTTGTTCAGGGTCGGGTGCCAAATGCAAATACGTATAAAGCAATTGCCCTTGGCGCAACATTTTACACTCATTGGCTTGGGGTTCTTTAACCTTTACTATCATATCGGCAGTAGCAAAGACTTCGGCAGCAGAGCCAATAATTTTAACCCCAACATTAATATAATCAACATCGCTAAAACCAACACCATTACCCGCATTGGTTTCAATAATAACCTGATGCCCGTTGTTAATAAGCTCCCGCGCCGACCCCGGAGTAAGACCAACCCTATATTCATGGTTTTTAATTTCTTTTGGTACACCAATAATCATAATACATTCCTTTAAAATAGAAATACACTATAACAAATCCACACGAATTTTGCTTTTGAACTTGGTTCTTAATTAGGCAATTAAAATATGTTAAAAGAATCGCAAACAGAAGATTCTGCTGTGATGGGTATTTATAGATAAGGTGAAATTTATTTTTACCGAAGGAGGGCAAGCGCCCGCCCGCGAAGCGAAGCAAGCACACGAAGGTGTGCGCCCGCAGGGGCTAACAGAGAGGCAAGGCCGAACGTAAAAAGAGAAGCGAAGCAAGCACACGAAGGTGTGCGCCCGCAGAGGCTCAATATAAACTAAAAAGCCCCTTGCCAATAAACAGCAAGGGGCTATGGGATACACTAAATCTCAAAAGGGGGAGGAGTTTTAGTTTTAATTTGCATCCTCATTTTCTTTTGCCGCTTTTACCGCAGCTTCTTGGGCTTTCATAAACTGGCTAAATTCAGCTTGGTCTTTAGATTTTTGCAAGTTAATAACAAATTCTTTAAACGCAGTTTCTTCTTGTCTTAAGTTCGCTTTACGGCGTTCCATTTCTTTTTCAAGTTCGGCAATGCTTTCTTCTTTATAACTGTCAAAAGCATGATTGCCTGTACGGTTAAAGTTGGGCTTTTTAAATTCATAATTATAAGTGCCCGAATTTAAGTTATTAAGTTTGTCCTTAATAGTGCCAATAATATTAACATTTTTTCCGATGATCAACCATGCCAAAACACCAAGTCCTATAGGTGGAAAGACTATAAACCCGCCGACCATAACGGCAACGTTTGACAAACGCCAATTGCCCTTAAACTTAGTTTTATAATGTGTATCCGTTGTTGAGTTATTCATTTTATTTCCTTTTTGCTGTTACCTTATTAAAATGGGAATAGATGAAATATTTTCAAGAGGACGGTTAATATTTTTTAATTTGGTATTTAATAATGGCTATTGTATCCGTATAAATAATACGTATATTAAGGGTAAGAAAGTTTATTAAACAATTAGGAGATTATAATGGACGTTGGTGGGTTTGAAATTGTTGCCATTGTTATATTGGCAATTGCGGTTATTTTGGTATTACGCTCTATTCGGGTTGTGCCACAGGGATATAATTTTACTGCCGAAAGGTTTGGTCGTTATTTTAGAACCCTAAAACCGGGTCTAAATATATTAGTACCACTTATTGATAATGTTGGGCAAAAAGTTAATATGATGGAACGGGTGTTTAATGTACCCAGCCAAGAAGTGATTACCAAAGACAATGCAATGGTCGCAGTCGATGGCGTTACATTTTTTCAAGTGTTAGATGCCTCAAAAGCCAGTTATGCGATTAATGATTTGGAAAATGCTATTTTAAACCTAACCATGACCAATATTCGTAATGTTATGGGCAGTATGGATTTAGATGAACTGCTCTCTAAACGTGATCAAATTAATGGTAAATTGTTAGAAGTTGTCGATGATGCCGCCTCGTCATGGGGAGTAAAAGTAACCCGTATTGAGATTAAAGACATTAGCCCACCGCAAGATTTAATAGATTCGATGGCACGCCAAATGAAAGCCGAACGCGATAAACGTGCCAATATTTTGGTAGCAGAAGGCGAACGTGCATCAGAAATTTTACGCGCAGAAGGCGAAAAAAATGCTCAAATTTTAGCCGCCGAAGGTTTACGAGCCGCAGCCTTTATGGAAGCTGAAGCCCGTGAAAGAGAAGCCCTAGCCGAAGCCAAAGCGGTCACATTGGTGAGCGATGCTATTTCTTCTGGTAATGTAAATGCTATTAATTATTTTGTTGCCGAAAAATATGTCGGTGCATTAAAAGAAATTGCCGCATCGCCCAACCAAAAAATATTAATGATGCCAATGGAAACTGCGGGCGTTATCGGCTCTATTGCTGGCATTGCCGAACTGACCAAAGATATAGGTAAAAAATAATATGGATATTGGAAATATATTACAAGAATGGGGCTGGTTTATTGCCGCTGGAATTTTAATTCTGCTCGAAATATTAGCCCCAGGAGTGTTCTTTTTGTTTTTTGCCTTTGCCGCCTTTATTGTAGCAGGCATATCTTGGGCATTTAACATAGGCTGGCAATACGAGGTTTTGCTATTCTCAGCCATTGGAATTGCCAGCATGTATTTAGGGCGTAGATATTTTAAGAAAGAGCGCGAAAAATATGCCGACCACCCAATTAACGACCCAATGGCCGAATATTTAGGCAAAGAAGCGGTCTTGCAATACGCTATTGTTAATGGTGTCGGCAAGATAAAAATTAACGGCTTGCTTTGGGGTGTTAAAGGCGACGATGCAAAAGTAGGTACAGTCGTCAAACTTGTCGCTAAACAAGGCGATAAGTTTATTGTTGAGCTTGTTTAGTCCTATTATTATATTCGGTGGGTATCGGTGGTGCTTCAGCCATAATTAAAATACTCACCCGCCTGTTGGCAGCAAGTAATGTATCGCTCGGGAATAAAGGTTCAGTATCAGCCTTGCCCGAAACCTGATAAAACTGGTCATGGGCAACTCCATTTGCCGATAATATTCGCCTAACAATCGAGGCTCTATCGGCCGAAAGCTCCCACTGACCATAGGCATTATTATTACGCATTGCCGCACTGTCGGTATGACCGGTAATAGAAATACGGTTGGGCAAAGCCGCAAGAATAGGCGCCATTTTAGCAATTAATTTGCGTGTACGGTTATAGGGCTGGGCTGAACCTGTACGAAACATCGAACGACCATCTTCATCAATCAGCTGAATATTCAAGCCATCGGGGCTTTCTTCCATTTGAATATTATTAGAAACTTCAGCAAGTTCAGGCATTTCTTGCCACGCTTGGCGTAAAGATGCGGCAGCCGTAGCAAATTGGCGCGGGCGTTCTATTAAAGTTTTTTCAATGTCATAAGTATTCGCTTCAGCACCTTGTTTGCGTTTTTCATCATGGTCTTCATCGGCAAAGTTAGTGTCATTTTCGTCTTCAATAAGCGCAGGTTGGCGGGTAAATTCGTGAATGGGCGTACCATCAACCTCAATCATGCCCGATATTTCTCGTTCATATTGCGTGCCAAACGCTTCTTTCATTGAACCCGCAACAACTTTTAGTTTTTTCTCATCTTGAATTGAGAATGAAATAATCAACACAAAAAACACCACAAGCAGGCTCATAAGATCGGCAAATAAAACAATCCATTCTGGAGCACCTTCAACAACTTTTTTTTCGGCCATGGTCTAATCTTTATATAGTATATTGTGTTTTATTTATGCGGCTTCTTCACCTTCGTCACCACTAAGTCCCTTGCGCATAGCATAGGGTAAATAGGCGGCTAAAGATTCTTTAATAAGGTCGGGGCTGGTATTGTTGCGAATTTGAACAATGCCGTCGATAACCAATGATTGATTGGTTTCCTCGATTAAAAATTTAGCGTCGAGCTTTTCGGCAGCTGGAGTGGCAATTACGTTGGCGATTACCGCACCATAAAGTGTGGTCAACAAAGCCACAGCCATTGAAGGGCCAATTTTTGATGGGTCTTCCATATTCTGCAACATAGACACCAAACCAACCAATGTACCAATCATACCAAATGCTGGTGCCGAGTCGGCTAAAGATTTAAAGAACCGATGCCCTTCAGCCAAACGGTTGAGGTTTTGGTCGCGCTCACGCTCTAGGCTTTCTCTAATAAATGTATCTTCATAGCCATCTGCAATATATTGTATGCCCTTTTTTAAGAAATCGTCTTTAATTTCGACTTCCTCTAAACCCAACGGGCCGTTTTTACGCATAATGTCTGAAAGTTCGGTAATTTCGTCTAACATTTCACGCGAGCTGATGCTCTTATCGCCAAAGGCTAGCTTTATGCCCATCATCATCGAGCCAATGAGGCCTTTCATAGAAAACCGCATGAGAGTAGTAGCAAGTGCACCTCCAACCACGATAAGTACAGATTGCATGTCCCCAAATTGTCCAACACCACCACCCAATATCATGGCGGTAATTATAAGGGCAAAGCCTGCTATCATACCAATAATTGTTGCAAAGTCCATTTTATCCTCACTTACTAAATACATAGAGCCTAAAAAATATTCTTCTTAAGGTAAATTTTTTTCCCTAATTAAACCCTAATATTTTCATTAAAGTGCCACCTAAGTAGGAAAAGTTTATTTATGGTTTCTAAAGAATTAACAATTGAGCATAAATAACCCGCTCAATTTTTTATTTATATTTACCTTATTTAATGAAGTTAACCAGATTTTAAGTCTGTTTATTTACTAATGTCATTAATAAAATTAAACACTTGCGTGGTGGCTCGTGAATAAATGTAAACAGTTACTATAAATTTGAGGTCGTAATGATAAAGTATAAGCTAAAAATTTCAAAAATATTGAAATTGTTTTTGTTGGCATCTGTTGCATTCTCGAGCGCAACTCCTGCATTAGCAGGTGATATCACTCCATCAGGTTACGGATTTAAAAACCCAACAGGGCCATCTTTCCCACCACCTCTACCACCACCAATGCCCAAATACCCACCAATACCTCTACCGCCACAAATGCCTCTGCCTCCACAAATGCCTCCACACCCACAAATGCCTTTGCCGCCAATTGCACCCCCTTACGATGATAGAGCATCAAATTTTAGGGCTTCACTTGATGTGTCGGCAGGTTATATAATTTATGAAGATAATAACGGAACAACCAGCACAACAACGAGCCAACAGCTTTTAAAATTACGCCCATATTTTGCTTATAGTATCGAAGATAACGGCCTAGAAATTGGTGCATCCTTATTATCGTCATTGGTTTATAAACAAAGGTCTACGCAGAAATTTTCTATTGGGCGCAGTGAAGTTGATTTTAGAGTTAAAAAAGAAGGCGACTTTGCTTTTGGCGCAACAGGTTCATACCAAACTAAATCTTTTAGCTCCCTATCTGCCAACCCTGCAGGCTCAGGTTCATATAGTGATTATGAGGCCTCAGCTTTTGTCGAAAAAATAATGGGTAATTTTGGCGTTTCCTTAAGCGGAACATATATTACCAATGTATATAATAACACGCCACAAACAACTGGGCCAGCGGCCTCTGAAGCCAATAACGACTTCAAACAATTAGGCGCTAAATTGCGTTTAAACTATAATGTAAGCCCCGAAATTACATTATTCACTGAAGGTAAGTATGAACGCAAAAAATTCACCATAACCGCAACACCAAATGACGATCAAACCGTCTACGGTATTAGAACAGGTGGCGTCTATAATTTTGGCAATCAAGCAGCGCTTGAAGTTGCTGGGCAATATGCATACAGAGTGTTCGATGGTGGCTTAGGAGCAAACAGACAAAATGCTTATGGTGCAGATGCTAAACTTGTTGCTCATGTTGGAAAAGGTATATCGACATCTATTGGAGTTTCGGGTGAATATTTACAAAACACAGCAGCAGTTCCCAATACAAAGCGGATAAAACTCGAAGCTGGTGCTGATTTCCAAATCACCCAACAATTATCGCTTTCAGCTGATTTAGGTTATGATATAAAATTAGCAGGCTTAACGACAGGGCAGGTTTTCTCAAGCGACGCTAAGTTAAGTTATGCCTTAAATAATAATGTCGATTTATATACAGCCCTGCTTTATAGATACGAAGCAACAGCAAGCCCAGGTTGGAAAAAAGACTATGGCATTATTGCTGGTTTAAAGCTTAATTACTAAGAGTTGTTAAGCATAGCTTGAATATTAGCCCTAAACTCTTTACCTAGTTTAGGGTGTTCAAGCGCGTAAGATACGTTTGCCGATAAAAACCCTAACTTGCTGCCACAGTCAAATAACTTTCCGTTAATGTTTACACCCGAAAACTCTTGAAATTCTAAAAGTTTTAACATGGCGTCGGTTAATTGAATTTCACCGCCAGCGCCTTTATTTTGAGTTTCTAATAACTTCATAATTTCAGGCTGTAATATATAGCGCCCCATAATCATTAAGTTCGAAGGCGCATCTTCAATTTTGGGTTTTTCAACCATATTGGTTATTTTTAACCGACCACTATCGGCTTTTCTGGCTTCCACAATACCATATTGGTCAACCTCATTGCTTGGCACTTCGTGCAGCCCAACAACATTATTCCCATGTTTTTCATACTGTTCTATCATTTGTTTAAGCGCCCCAGTTGGCGACTGCATGAGCATATCGGGCAGTAAAAGTGCAAAAGGCTCATTGCCAATAAGGTGGCGTGCGCACCAAACAGCATGCCCTAGGCCTAACGGTTGTTGTTGACGCGTAAAGCTGGTTTGCCCTGCACTGGGCAAATCACGCTCTAAAATATCAATTTGTTCAAGTTTGCCTTTTTCTTTAAGAATATTCATCAATTCATATTGGCGGTCAAAATGGTCTTCTATAGCCGTTTTATTACGCCCAGTAATAAAAATAAAATGTTCAATGCCCGCTTCCATCGCTTCTTCAACGGCATATTGAATAAGTGGCTTATCGACAACGGTCAGCATTTCTTTGGGCATCGCCTTAGTTGCAGGCAAAAAACGAGTGCCTAACCCAGCAACAGGAAATACAGCTTTTTTAATCGGAGAAGGCATATAATACTCATTAATATTTAAGTTAATTATATATAATATAAATTGATATAAATATTAAGTAATAAAAACATTTAACGGGTATTTTATGACTATTCTAGTAACAGGCGGCGCGGGCTATATTGGCTCGCATATGATTTTAAACCTAATTGATGCAGGCGAAAAGGTTGTAACAATCGACAATTTAAGCACAGGAAAGCAATGGGCTATAGCAGGCGCAGCCGATTTGGTGGTTGGCGACATTGGCGATATAGATTTAGTAACAAAGGTTATTGCTCAGTATAATGTTAATGCAGTTATACATTTTGCAGGCTCTATTATTGTACCCGAATCAGTAGAAGACCCATTGCTTTATTATAGCAATAACACCGCCAAAACCCGTAATTTACTCGATGCAGTGGTCAAGGCTGGGGTTAAACATTTTATTTTTTCATCAACAGCCGCAGTTTATGGCGATGTTAAAGTAGAAAAAGTGTTTGAAACCACACCCAAAAACCCAATGTCGCCTTACGGACGTTCAAAGCTTATGACCGAATGGATGCTGCAAGACACAGCTTTCGCTCACGATTTTAATTATGTCGCATTGCGCTATTTTAATGTCGCAGGGGCAGACCCTAAAGGGCGAACAGGGCAATCCACCCCCAATGCCACCCATTTAATTAAAGTTGCCAATCAAGTCGCCCTTGGCGATAGAGATTATATGGAAATATATGGCACAGATTATAATACCCATGACGGCACATGTATTAGAGATTATATCCATGTATCAGATTTAACTAAAGCTCATTACCTTGCCTTACAATATTTGAGAAATGGTGGCGAAAGCGACATTATGAATTGTGGTTACGGTACAGGCTTTAGTGTGCGTGAAGTTTTAACAGCCGTTAAAAAAGTATCAGGAGTAGATTTTGAGGTAAAAGAAGTTGCCCGCCGTGCAGGCGACCCACCAACTGTAGTTGCCAATTCTGCGCGAGCGCAAGACAAACTTAAATGGCAAGCCGACTATAATGACTTAGAACTCATTGTTAAAAATGCCTACGACTGGGAGAAATACCTCAAAACCTTAAACCACTAAGCTGCTCATTAATAAACCCTGATCCTAGAAGATTCTCACAAAAACGTGTTATGTAAGTGATTAAATATTTCGTTTATGTGATTTGCATTTTATTTATTAATGCTGCAAACTTAAGTCACAGTCAAACAAATGATTGCATAACTTTAAAACTTGGAGATTAAAATGAAATTATTAAACCCTTCTAAAATCATCGTTGCAGGCGCAGTTGCTGCTCTTGTTTCTTCTATGGCATTAACCACACCTGCATATGCGGCTGAAGATAAAGAAAAATGCTACGGCATTGCCAAAGCTGGCGAAAATGATTGTAAAGCTGGCGCGGGTACAAGTTGCCAAGGGTCAAGCACTACCGATTATCAAGGCAATGCTTGGACATTTGTTGACAAAGGCACATGTGAAGACATTAAAACATCTATAGACACAATGGGCAGCCTAGAAGAAATTATGAAAAAGTCATAAAGAATAGGTGTTATTTTACACCTTAGCAGCCCATTTTATCCCCTAAAATGGGCTGTATTTTTTTGTTTCAGGAATTATTATAATGAGCTTTTCTCAACAAGATATCCCAAATAAAGCTGGCGTGGGCTTAAAAGCTCAACATTATAAAACAATACTGGTCGATAAACCTAAATTAGGTTGGTTCGAAGTTCACCCCGAAAATTACATGGGTGCAGGTGGGCCACCACATAAATATTTAACCGCAATACGCGAGCTATACCCACTGTCATTGCATGGTGTTGGCATGTCATTAGGCGCACCAACAGAGCGGCTTAACCCAGATCATTTAACGCGGTTTAAAAAATTAATCGACCGCTATGAGCCGGCTTTAATTTCCGAACATTTGGCATGGAGTACGCATGAAGGTCTGTTTTTTAACGATTTATTACCCCTGCCCTATACCGACGAAACACTCAACCACCTGTGCAACCATGTTAATGAAATGCAAGATTTTATGGGTCGGCAAGTATTAATCGAAAACCCATCAGCATATTTATCTTATGAAGATAGCCCCTATGCCGAAACTGAATTTCTAAGCCAACTGGCACAAAAAACAGGCTGCGGATTATTGTTAGATGTTAACAATATTTTTGTTTCAGCAAGCAACCAAGGTTATGATGCGTACGACTATTTAAACAAGTTTCCAACTCAATATGTCGGAGAAATTCATTTGGGTGGTCATAAAGAAGAGCTTGTCGATGGCGCAAAACTGCTTATCGACGACCATTCAAGTGCGGTGGTTGATGAAGTTTGGAATATTTACAACGCATTGATTAAAAAAATTGGCGCAAAGCCCACCCTTGTTGAATGGGATGGCGATATTCCAGAATGGAATATATTGTATAATGAAGCCAAACGTGCCGATGAATATATACAAAAAGGCGGCAGTGAATGAGTGATTTCAAAACATTACATGCTAATTTTAGTGAAAGTTTACTCGGCTCATTGCCTAAAATACCCGATGGTCTAATAGCCGTTAAGCCACCCAGTATCGAAAAACGTTTTAGCGTATACCGCAATAATGTTATGGTGGGCTTGGTCGATTCGTTACGCAGCAACTTCCCAATTGTGGTAAAGTTATTAGGAAATGATTTTTTTAATGCAATGGCGTTCGAATATATAACCAACAACCCGCCTAAATCACCATTATTATTTACCTATGGCGAAGATTTCTCTAACTTTATTGGCGAATTTCAGCCCGCGGCAACTATACCCTATTTGGCCGATGTCGCGCATTTAGAACACAATTGGCGCATGGCTTATCATGCCGCCGAAGAACCATGCGCAGATGTTGCGAAGCTACAAGATGTTGCACCAGAACATCAAATGAATTTAGTATTTAAAATTCACCCCAGTGCGGTGATATTAAAATCAGGTTGGCCAATATATTCAATTTGGCAAGGGCATGAAAGTGGCGATATGAGTATTGTCGATTTAGAAAAAAGTGAAAACATAGTCATTTGTCGCCCAAATGCCGATGTGCTAATGGCACAATTAGACCATAGTGCTTGCGCATTTTTTAGGCATATTATTAATGGTAAAACCCTAGGCGATGCTTACGCAAAAGCCGCAGAGCTAGACAAAGAGTTTGACCTAGAATTTTCCTTTGGGCAATTGTTTGCCTTAGGGTTGGTTACTGGTTTTAAAGTAAAATTTTAACGGAGAAAAACAATGAAGAAAATAAGCAATTTAATAAAATGGGCAATTTCAATTCTAGAAAAAACCCCCCATGCATTATTAGCCTTGGGCGCAAGAATATTTGTTGGTTTGCAATTTTACAAATCAGGCATATTAAAATTCGATGGCTGGTTTAACATTGACAGTACAACATTCTACTTGTTTAAAAGCGAATTTTCAGGTGTGCCATTGCCACCAGTATTGGGCGCATATTTAGCCTCTTATAGTGAAGTAATATTCAGTGTTTTAATTATAGTCGGCTTAGGCGCACGTTTTGGTGCTTTGGGCTTGTTGGGTATGACTTTGGTTATCCAAACTTTTGTTTACCCCGAGGCTTATGTTCTACACGGCTTATGGGCAGTGTCGTTATTATATATAATAAAATACGGAGCAGGTGCTTTGTCGGTCGATTGTTTGATTAAGCGTTATAAAGCATAATTAAAATTATCATCCTCGAGCGAGGATAACATTGCCAATAAAAGTGGCTATATACTAAAGTCTATATTGTTAAAATAGAATTTACTTTGGACGACATACAAGATGTTTTTCGTCTAATATACTAAGTCATCTCATCATGTCATATTGGTTTAATTCTTTATGATTAACTGATGAGGTGGTAAAATGCGTGCAATTATAGGTCTGGTAAATGGGTTGATATATCTTCAATCACAATTCCCACATTCACTGTTATCCTTAGGTGCAAGGATATTAATGGCACTCGTGTTTTTAAAAGAAGGTCAAGCGCAGTTTGATGGCTGGTTTAACGTCAGTGATGGAAGCATATTATTGTTCATGACCGAATTTTCCAACGTGCCAATTCCGCCTATATTGGCGGCACAATTGGTGGCTTATGGCGAACTGGTTTTTGGTATATTTTTAATTGTTGGTTTCGCCACTCGATTTAGTGCTTGCGGTCTATTGTTTATGACGGCAGTCATTCAATTGTTTGTTTTACCCGATGCTTATATTTTACATGGTTTATGGGCTGTAGCGCTGCTATATATTATAAAATATGGCGCAGGTGCTATCTCGTTCGATTGTTTAATCAACCTATATTTTCATCCTAAAAATTTACCTGTTAAAGGCAAAGTGATAAAACAATAAAAAACTTTCTTTTTAGTAAAAAGCACCTAAACTCCCTTTAGTAAATTAAGGGAGTTTTTTTATGTCCACAAACAAAACAATAAAGAAGCATGGCTTTTGGCCGTCCGAATTAACCGCACAAAAGGTGGCGGGTAAAGCCCTGCGGTTTGGTGGTTTAGAAACATCAGACGGTGTGGTTTATTGGACAGAAAGCCGCCCCGATGAAGGCGGCCGTTCGGTTATAGTTAAACGCTTAAACAACGGGCAAATACAAGATGTTATCGACGCACCGTTTAGCGCGTCATCACGTGTGCATGAATATGGCGGTGGCGAATTTGGGTTGGGCAGTAATTGTTTGGTTTTTGTAAATGCCAAAGACCAAGATTTATATAAAGTAGATTTATCAACCAATAGCAAACCCGTACGTTTAACCCAAATTAAAAACATGCGTTTTGCCGATATCCAAATATTTGACAATGAAGTTATCGCAGTCGCAGAGTTGCACAAAGCGGGCGAAGATATGCCGCAAAACATGCTTATAAGCCTGTCATTAAGTGCCAATAAAGCCGATAAAGTAAAAATAATCACCAGCGGGCAAGATTTCTACGCCTACCCGCGCGTTAGCCCCTGTAAAACAAAACTCGCCTATATGACGTGGAATTTACCCAACATGCCATGGCAAAATGCCCAAATTATTACCGCCGATATAACACCCAAGGGCTTGCAAAATTCACAAGTCATTACAGGCGGAGGTTCTTCTGCAGGCTTCGCGCCCACATGGGGCAGAGATGGGCTATATTATATTAGCGATGAAACAGGCATTGGCAATCTCTATGTTTATAAAGCAGGAAAAGCCGTAAATATGCTGCCAATAAATGCCGAATGTGGTCACCCCAATTGGGTGTTTGCCATGCGCTCATTCGATGTTTTTCCCAATGGCGATGTCGCGGTTCGCATTATCGAAGCGGGTATATTTAAACTCATAATCATCAACGCGGATAATAAAACCACACATCAAGTCGATTTGGGCTTTCGCAATATCGACAAGATAACCGCCCTTGACAACGAGATAGCCTGCTTTATCAGCTTAGATGATAAGGCCGACACATTGGTAACGTTCAGCACAAACCCCACAAATTTTAATATCATAGCCCAATCCAGTGCCATTACCTTAAATAAAGCCGATATATCAGTCGGGCAAATATTTAAGTATAATGTTGGCAATAACAGCTTTGCATACGGTATTTATTACCCGCCTGCCAACGCAAAATACACCGCCAAACAAGGCGAATTGCCGCCAATAATCGTCAAAGCTCATGGTGGGCCAACAGGCTTTGCAGGGCGCGGGTTTAATACAAAGTT
Source organism: uncultured Hyphomicrobiales bacterium (assembly GCA_964531635.1). GTDB lineage: Bacteria > Pseudomonadota > Alphaproteobacteria > Rhizobiales > OSC116 > OCS116. Next base: position 46,639 of record CAZHCZ010000006.1, read on the forward strand.
TCATTATTGGACAAATCGCGGGTTTGCTATAGTCGATTTAGATTATAGAGGCAGCTTTGGTTATGGGCGCGACTATGTGCAGCAACTCGATGGCAATTGGGGCATAACAGATGTTGAAGATGCAGTAGCAGCAGTAAAGCACTTAGCAGACAACGGCAAAGTAAACGCCAACCAAGCATTTATAACAGGCGGCAGTGCTGGTGGCTTTACGGTATTAATGGCACTAGCAACAACCAACAAGTTTTTAGCAGGAACATCATATTACGGGGTTGCCGATTTAGGCGGATTGGCAAAATCCACCCATAAATTTGAACTTAAATATATGGACGAATTGGTCGGCTTACCACAGGGTTTATCGGCAGATGAGGTCGACGCATTTTTCCTCAGCCGCTCCGCCCTATCAAAATTAGACAATTACAACAGCCCTACCCTATTCCTACAAGGCTTAGACGATAAAGTCGTACCCCCAGAGCAAAGCCAAATTATGTATGATGCCCTAAAAGCAAAAAACATAACAACAAAATTACTAACCTTCAAAGGCGAAGGACACGGCTTTAAACAAGCCAAAGTCAATATTAAATGCCTAGAAGAAGAACTCAACTTTTATCAAGAGCTATTATAAGAAAACCACAATCTCAACCCCACGATACCGCTATCAGGGATAAAAAAGATGAGTAAAAAATACATTTTTTTACGAAGGAGGGCAAGCGCCCGACCGCGAAGCGTAGCAAGACCACGAATGTGGTCGCCCGCAGGGGCTTAACATAAACTAAGGAGGCGAAGCCGACTGGAGGGCAAGCGCCCGACCGCGAAGCGTAGCAAGACCACGAATGTGGTCGCCCGC
>CAZHCZ010000007.1:0-47363 GCA_964531635.1 uncultured Hyphomicrobiales bacterium
TCCATGTTCTAAACGGCCCAATTGGTCGCTAGATGCTTTAAAAGACGCTTCTTTAGGGCGGTCGCATCGTTCAAAGCCGGGCAAAGCAAAATTGCTTGCGGCGATAGAGCAAACCAGAGACATTCTTCAAATTCCAGCCGATTATAAAATTGGCATCGTACCGGGGTCAGACACTGGCGCGGTCGAAATGGCACTATGGTCACTACTCGGCGCACGCTCAGTCGATATGCTGGCATGGGAAAGCTTCGGCTCAGGCTGGGTTAGCGATGTTGTAAAACAACTCAAACTTAAAAATGTTACCAAACACGAAGCCCCATACGGTCAATTGCCCGATTTGGCACAAGTAAACTTTGCCAATGACGTGGTGTTTACATGGAATGGCACAACATCTGGCGTGCGCGTTCCAAATGGTGATTGGATTGCAGATGACCGCCAAGGTCTAACAATTTGCGATGCCACCAGTGCAGTTTTCGCCAATGATTTACCGTGGGAAAAACTAGACGTAACCACTTATAGCTGGCAAAAAGTGCTCGGTGGCGAGGGCGGTCATGGCATGATTATCCTAAGCCCGCGGGCAGTTGAGCGGCTCGAAAGTTACACTCCACCTTGGCCAATGCCAAAAATCTTCCGTCTAACCAAAAATGGTAAATTAATCGAAGGTATCTTTAAAGGTGCAACCATTAACACCCCGTCTATGTTGGCGGTGGAAGATTATCTCGATGCGCTAAATTGGGCAAAACAAATGGGCGGTTTAACAGGTATGATAAACCGTGCCGATAATAATGCGACCAAACTTGCCAATTGGGTAGACGCAACCAACTGGGTCGATTTTTTACCCGAAGTTGCCAATACCCGTTCAAACACTTCGGTTTGTTTAAAAGTAGTCGATGCCGATATTTTGGCATTGCCGCTTAACCAACAAGTAGCCTTCGCTAAAAAAATAGCCGCATTGTTAGATGCCGAAAATGTCGCAAAAGACATTGATGGTTACCGCGATGCCCCCGCAGGTTTGCGCATTTGGACAGGTGCAACCATCGAGGTCGCCGATATTATCAAGCTTGGCGCTTGGTTAGATTGGGCATTCCAAACGGCAAAAGCTGAACTATAAAAACACATAATTACAAATTTAAAAAAACATGGAGATTAAAAATGTCTGCACCAAAAGTATTGATATCAGATAAGTTAGACCCACAAGCCGCCGAAATTTTCAAAAAAAATGGCGTCGAAGTCGATGTGATTCCAGGTCTATCAAAAGATGAATTGTTCGATATTATAGATAAATATGATGGTCTTGCTATTCGCAGCGCCACCAAAGCCACGAAAAAAATTATCGATCAAGCCAAAAACCTAAAAGTTATAGGTCGGGCGGGCATCGGGGTCGATAATGTCGACATTCCAGCCGCTTCTGCCAAAGGCATAATTGTAATGAATACGCCGTTTGGCAACAGCATTACAACTGCCGAACATGCTATTTCGTTACTACTGGCATCGGCACGGCAAATTGCGCTTGCTAACGAAAGCACACATGCTGGCAAATGGGAAAAAAGTCGGTTTATGGGTGTCGAAATTACAGGCAAAACTCTAGGCATTATTGGCTGCGGTAACATTGGCTCAATTGTTGCCGACCGCGCCATTGGCTTAAAAATGAAAGTAATAGCGTTTGACCCTTATTTAACCGAGGAACGCGCATTAGAAATCGGTGTCGAAAAGGTGGAATTTGATGAATTGCTAAAGCGCATCGACTTCTTATCTTTGCACACGCCTTTAACCGATAAAACCCGCAATATTATTAACGCTAAGGCATTAAATGCCATGAAAAAAGGCGTGCGTATTATAAATTGCGCGCGCGGTGGTCTTATCGACGAGGTGGCACTAAAAGCCGCACTCGAAGCAGGGCATGTCGCCAGTGCCGCACTCGATGTTTTTGCAACCGAACCCGCTAAAGAAAACGCCTTATTCGGTATGGAAAATGTAATTTGTACCCCGCATTTGGGCGCAAGCACTACCGAAGCACAGGTGAACGTTGCCTTACAAGTTGCCGAGCAAATGAGTGATTATTTAATCAATGGCGCAGTGAGCAATGCGCTTAACTCGCCATCTGTAAGTGCCGAAGAAGCCCCACGCTTAAAACCATTCATTAAATTGGCAGAAAACTTAGGGCTTTTTGCAGGACAATTGACCGAAAATGCTATTAAATCTATCCGCATTGAATATGAAGGCGATGTGGCAAATATGAATGTCCGTGCCCTAACAGCCGCGGCCATTACAGGCACATTGCGCCCATTGTTACAAGATGTAAATATGGTTTCAGCCCCCATCGTTGCCAAGGAACGCGGCATTGTAATAGAAGAAGTTACGCGCACACAAACAGGCGTTTATGATAATTATATTCGCCTAACTATAGAAACTGAACAGCAAACCCGCAGTGTAGCGGGCACAGTGTTTTCCGACGGCAAACCCCGGCTTATCCAAGTTAAAGGTGTTAATATGGAAGCTGAATTTGCTCCGAGTATGCTCTATATCACCAATAAAGATAAAGCAGGCTTCATTGGCGCATTGGGTAATGTTTTGGGCGGCAATGGCGTTAATATTGCAAACTTTAATCTAGGACGTGTTGAACAAGGCGGTGAAGCCATTTCGTTAATTGAAGTCGATGCTAATATTAGTGAAACGGTTCTTACCCAAATTGCTAAAATTGAACAAGTTACGCAAGTTAAAGCTATGCAATTTTAATGTTCAGGTCATAGACATTGATTTTTAAGGGTTTTTTATGGTATTAATACTTTAGTAAGCATAGGTTGTTAACATTCGCGTGATTAACATAAATAAATTACTAGGGCTATTATGTCACAAACTCAATTAATATCGGAAGAACTCACCGACCAGCAAGATGTCTCATCGGGTAATGATAATGTTAAAAAATCGCTCACAGGCGTTGAGCGGTTTTTTGATGTTAATGAACTTATTGTCAGCAAAACCGACTTAACGGGTAGGCTTACCTATGTGAATGACGTGTTTATGCGGGTTGGCGGCTATAATGAGAGCGAGCTGCTCGGTGTGCAGCATAACATTATTCGTCACCCAGATATGCCTAGGTGCATTTTCAAACTGTTATGGGATGCGCTAAAAAGTGGCGAAGAGATTTTTGCCTATGTTAACAATCGGGCAAAAAATGGCGATAATTATTGGGTTTTTGCCCATGTAACCCCAAGTTTTGATAAAGATGGCAATGTGGTTTCATATCATTCTAGCCGTCGTTTGCCAAAGCCTGAAACAATTAAAAATACAATTGCACCTTTTTACAAGCAATTGTTAGAAGCTGAACAAAGCGTAACCAACCGTAAAGCAGCATTAGAAAAGTCATACACAATGCTTACAGAGTTTATTGCAAATCAAGGGGTGGAATATGACGAATTTATCTTATCTATTTAAAATACGCTACGGAACATATGTTTTGTTAGTTTTATTTGGCACAATCTTCCTTGAAGAAATGTATGTTTTGTGGAGCAATGGGTTCGCCAGCATGTCATTTGCCGATAAAGTTATTGCTATATTTAGCGGTGTTGGGTTTTTTGTTCTATTAAAAACAGTACATTGGATTTATAAATTCACCCGTGATATGGTGTATGCTAGAAAAACTCTTGAGAAAATTTCTAATGGTGATTTTGAAGCTCGGATAAAAAACATTACAGATGAAGGCGGAGTAGCAGAACTATATTGGGCGATTAACCGCCTTGTCGATAAAACCGATGCTTATATACGCGAATCCAGTACTGCAATGATGAAAGTTGAAGACAATAAATATTATCAAAAAATTATCGAAACAGGGTTTAGTGGTTCATATTTAACGGGCGCTAAAATCAGTAATAATGCTATGTCATCTATGGATGCACGGGTTGCAAGCTTTGCCAATATCACTGAAAACTTTGAAAATAAAATTAGTAAAATAATTGCCGAATTAAATACGAAATCAAAAGAATTAGATATAGCCGCAACTAGCGTAAAAACTGTTGCCGATAGCACCAGTGAGCAAGCAGGCAGTGCAACACAATCTTCACAAGAAAATACTTATAATGTGCAAACAGTTTCGTCCGCTACTGAAGAGCTTTCAAGTTCAATTGGCGAAATTGGCAATCAGGTTACTATGTCTAACGAAAAAGTTGGTAATGCTATTTCTAAAATTAGTCATACTGAAGATAATATGAATAAGCTTAATGTATCGGTTGCTAAAATTAGCGATGTGGTCGCATTAATTAGCGATATAGCCGAACAAACCAACCTTTTAGCGCTTAATGCAACCATTGAAGCATCAAGAGCAGGTGATGCGGGCAGAGGCTTTGCAGTTGTTGCCAGTGAGGTTAAAAGCCTAGCATCACAAACCGCTAAAGCCACAACCGAAATTGCCCATTTGGTGGATAATATTCAAACCGAAACAACAGTATCAATTGATGGCTTTAAACAAGTTAGCGATACGGTTAATGATGTCGATAATATTATTCAATCTATTATGGCGGCGGTTGAACAACAAAATATTGCCAATGGTGAAATTAGCAAATCAATTTGCGATGTCTCCGAAGAAAGCAATAATGTTTCTCAAAATGTTGAATTGGTGTTTAAAGGTGCTGAATCGAGTCAAAACTCGGCAAAAAAATTGCTCAAATCGGCCTCGGATATTTCTAACCAATCTACCGAACTTAGCAATCAAATCGATGATTTCTTAAAGAAAGTTCGAACAGTTATGTAACCAAAACCGTATGGGTTTTAATTTAAAAGCACCAAGTTACTTTGGTGCTTTTTTACTTTTTACACTTATATAAATACCCAATATTACCAATGTAAACCCTATTATATGGTATAAATGCAGGCTTTCTCCTAAAAACAAAATTGCCATAATTGTTCCAAATACAGGAATAAGATGAAAAAAACTAACCGCAATATTCGCACCAATTAATGCCACTGCACGGTTAAAAAATATATAAGCCAAAATAGCGGGGAAAATAGCAATATAAAGCAACGACGTTACACTTTGTAAATTTATAAACATTTGATTGCCTTGGCTCATTATTTCCCAAATGAAAAATGGGGTTAAAACCAGTTCACCAATTAAAAATGTAATATACAAAAATGACAACCAATGAATGTCGGGCTTTTTGCGCAAAAGACTCGAATAAAGCGCATAAAAAACAATGGCTATAACAATAAACACATCACCGACATTAATATTAAATGCAATTACATTTTGTAAATTGCCCTTAAACACAATAATAAACACCCCAAATAGCGATATAAAAATTGCTAATAATTGTTTAATATTTATTTTTTCACCAAATAATATAAAGCTCCAAATAAACACAATTAATGGCCCAGCTGATTGGGTTAAAACGGCATTAATCGCTGTAGTATCTTTAACCCCAATATAAACCAATGTATTGAATATACTTATGCCCGAAACAGCCAGTAGGCTTAAAATTAGCCAATGTTTTTTAATTTTTTGCCAATCATTTCTTACATGTTTAATGGCAAATGGGGTTAGGCAAATAAGGGCTATCCCCCAGCGCAAATAAGCTAAGGATACTGAACCAAAATCAGCAGCAATCGCCCGACTGCTCACAATATTTCCGCCCCAAAAAAGCATTGTTAAAATCAATAATAAATAGGGTTGGTTATACAGCGTAGTAATAATTTTTTTCATGATAAAACCTACACGGTAAATGATATAAAAGGCAATATATTTAAATGCTTTTATCAGTTTACAGCGCTTTGCCGATAGACTATAATTCGCTCGTTTGCGGAGTGATTCCGCACTTAAATTTTTACCCTATTTATGAAAAAGGATACGGTTATGGCGAATGTAGTGGTTGTGGGCTCACAATGGGGCGATGAAGGCAAAGGAAAGTTTGTCGATTGGTTATGCGAACGTGCTGATATTGTTGTACGTTTCCAAGGTGGGCATAATGCAGGCCATACATTGGTAATAGATGGTAAAGTCTATAAAATTCGCCTCGTTCCATCGGGCATTGTGCGCGGTAAAATCTCGATAATCGGCAATGGCGTAGTGCTAGATCCATGGGCATTGTTAGAAGAAATCGAACGCCTACGCGCACAAGATGTCAGCATAAACCCCGATCTATTAAAAATTGCCGAAAACACCACACTCATTCTGCCTTTTCATGGTGAGTTAGATGCCATACGCGAAGCGGCATTGGGCAAAAATAAAATTGGCACAACCAAAAGCGGTATTGGGCCAGCCTATGAAGATAAAGTCGGTCGTCGCGCCATAAGAATTATGGATTTGCGCGACCCCAAAGCCCTAAAAGGCAAAATAGAACGGGCATTATCCAACCATAACGCTCTAATGCGTGGCATGGGCGAGGCCGAAGTCGATGGACAAGAATTATTCGATAAATTAATGGAAATCGCCCCTAAAGTCCTACCCTATACCGAAGTGGTTTGGAAATATTTAGACGATGCCCGCCGTTCAGGTAAGCGCATTTTATTCGAAGGCGCACAAGGCATTTTATTAGATGTCGACCATGGCACATACCCGTTCGTTACTAGCTCCAACGTAGTAGCAGGGCAGGCGGCTGCAGGCAGTGGCGTTGGCGCAAATGCCGTTAGCGAAGTGCTGGGCATTACCAAAGCCTATACCACTCGCGTAGGCTCAGGGCCTTTCCCAACCGAACAACTTAACGATATTGGCGAAGAGCTAGGGCAACGTGGGCATGAATTTGGCACAGTGACCAGTCGCAAACGCCGTTGTGGTTGGTTCGATGCTGTTTTGGTGCGCCAAACGGTAAAAATTTCAGGCATTACAGGCATAGCCCTCACTAAAATAGATGTGTTAGATACTTTCAAAGAGTTAAAAATCTGCATAGGCTATAAATTAGATGGTGAAACGCTTGATTATTTGCCCGCAGGCATGGGCGATCAACAACGGGTCGAGCCAATCTACGAAACCCTAAAAGGTTGGAATAGTAAAACCGAAGGCGCACGCTCATGGGCTGAACTCCCTGCCGATGCCATTAAATACATAAAGCGTATAGAAGAGCTTATCGGTTGCCCCGTAACTCAGCTTTCAACCAGCCCTGAACGCGCTGATACAATAATGGTAAAAGACCCGTTTGACGATTAGTGCCAAACTAATTATAGTTTATTAAATTTAATACTTATAAGAGAAAAAACATGAAAGAGTTACCAGTAATACAAACTTTTAAAGACGCTGTAAGCTATACGTTTAATAATATGACGATGCTTATTAAAGCCGCTATGGTTTGGTTGTTATTATATACTGTGGTTGTCGGATTGTTTAGTTTTTCTGGCGGCGATGCCTTGGTAAAGGCCTTTGCAACTTGGGCTAACAATTCGCAAACATCCAATATAGATGACCCATTTTTTGCGTTTAGAATATTAGGCGAAACATGGGATGGTGTTGGTTCTTTAGTCCAAATTTTATATATTAGCCTAATGGCAATTGGCTTTATTGCTTATTATTCAATAGCCATTTCGTGGCATCGGGCTTGTTTGTTAGATGAAGTGCCACCAATGTTTCGGTTTGGCGCATTGGAATTAAAATATTTCTTTGTTTCTTTATTGCTTGTAATTATTTTGTTTACTTTATATTTTATTGCAACTTTTGTTATTGGCTCTGTGGTTGGCATAGTATCATCTATGACAGGCGGAAGTACGGTTGCAACGGGTGTAATTATCCCTATTATTGTATTAACAATTGTGCTTTTCTTAGCATTTGGTCGGTTTAGTTTGGCATTCCCAGGCATTGCCGTTGGCGATAGGCGAATGGGGCTTAAAACTTCTTTTAACGCAACAAAAGGCAACAGTTGGCGTATTCTTGGTGGCTCATTATTATGTTTCATTCCGGCTTTGGTTATTTCGATGATTGTTGGTTTGTTGAGCAGTATCGGCCTGCCGTTGGTCATTTCAATGCCAATTGCACTAATCGCAAATCTAATCGGCGGTGCGTTTATTCTTTCCTTTATGTCCATCTGCTACCAAATATTAGTCCCCCCACCAGAAGAAGGCGACTTGGCATAAGGTTTTTTGGTTCGGCTTCGCCTCTCTTTTTTATTAAGCCCCTGCGGGCGCAGACCTTCGTCTGCTTGCTACGCTTCGCGGTCGGGCAGCCGCCCTCCTTCGTAAAAAAATGTATTTTTTACTCATCCTTTTTCCCTCGACAGGTTGTAGCATTTTCATTCGCAAACTTTTACTTTTCAAATAGCATATAGGACTAATAGCTGTTGCCGCTGTTTTCGCTACGTTTCCAGCCGTTAGATTTTAATTGTTTGGCAATTCGGTGGTTAATGATGCCATGCCGTATTAGAACAATCTTCATTATAAAGATTTTTCAGCCGCCATTTTTTGCATGGCGAGTTGAACCTTTTCAAAAGCCCGCACTTCTATTTGGCGAATACGCTCGCGGCTTACGCCATATTCTTGGCTTAAAACTTCGAGTGTTTTGGCTTTTTCGGACAAACGTCGGGCATTAAAAATGGCAAACTCACGTTCATTTAAATCTTTCATGGCTAATTTTAGCATTTCATGGCGTGTATCGGCTTCTTGTTTTTGGGCGAGGGCGGTTTCTTGGTCTATCGCCTCATCATCAGTGAGCCAATCTTGCCATTCGCCACCACCTTTTTCGGCCGAAATAGGCGTGTTTAACGACGAATCACCAGACAAACGTCTATTCATCGAAATAACATCGACCTCAGGTACATTGAGTTTTTCGGCAATAAGTTTAACTTGGTCAGGGCGCATATCGCCATCTTCTAGTGCTTTAATTTGCCCTTTAATGCGGCGTAAATTAAAGAATAACTTCTTTTGGCTCGATGTTGTGCCCATTTTAACCAAAGACCATGTGCGCAATACATATTCTTGAATAGAAGCCTTAATCCACCACATAGCATAAGTTGCAAGCCTAAAGCCTTTATCGGGTTCAAACTTTTTTACCGCCTGCATTAACCCAACATTGCCTTCAGATATAACTTCCGAAATCGGCAAACCATAACCGCGATAGCCCATCGCTATCTTTGCCACCAAACGCAAATGGCTGGTGACTAATTTTTTGGCGGCCTTAGGGTCTTGATGCTCTTTAAAACGCTTGCCCAGCATATATTCTTCATCGGGTTCAAGCATCGGGAATTTACGTATTTCACTTAAATAGCGCGATAAGCCAGCCTCGGTAGAAATAATAGGAAGATTGCCTTTTGCCATATAAGCCGCCATTAAAAAAGTAAGTTAATCTTATATATAGAATATATAAGCCTAGTTTTAAAGGCATAAGCCTAAAAAGAATCAATTAATTTTTGCATGTCACTGGGTAAGTTATTTTCAAACTTCATAGATGCACCCGTTATAGGATGGTCAAAGCCCAACATTTTAGCATGCAACGCTTGGCGGTTTAATGCGCCCAACCCTGCCTGCGCGGCGGGGTTTAGCTTGTTGACATGGGTTTTAAATGAAGTGCCGTAAAGCGGGTCACCCAATAGAGGGCAGCCAATATGTGCCATATGCACTCGAATTTGGTGGGTGCGCCCAGTTTCTAATTTACATTCAATTAAGCTTGCAACGGGGTTGCCTTGTTTGTTCTGCGCACCCAATTGTTTAATAATTTTATAGTGAGTTATCGCACGCCTGCCAGATTGTTTGTTTTTTAACACCGCCATTTTTAGTCTATTATTAGGCGAGCGACCAACCTGTGTATCAATAATACCTGATGGTTTGGGTGGGTTGCGCCAAATAATCGCCCAATAAGCCCGTTCTAAATTATTGGTACGCCCGTGGTCAGCAAATTGTTTAGCCAACTTAGAATGCGCGGCATCATTTTTTGCGACTACCATTAAGCCCGATGTTTGTTTGTCGAGCCTGTGTACAATACCGGGGCGTTTAACACCGTTAATGCCCGAGAGTGTTTCAGGGCAATGATGCAATAAAGCATTGACCAATGTGCCGTCCCAATTACCAGGGGCAGGGTGAACAACCATAGTGGGCGATTTGTTAATAACAATCAAATCATTATCTTCAAAAATAATGTCTAGCGGAATATCTTGGGCAATGGGGTCAGCCTCGACCAATTCGGGCAAGTTTATTATAATTTCATCATTGGCTTTAATACGGTAATTGGGTCGCTTAACAGCAATTTTATTAATGCTAATTTGCCCAGACTTAACCAACTCTTTTATCCGCGAACGGCTTAGTTGGGCAAATTCCTGTGCTAAAACCACATCTAAACGTTGCCCTATATGTTTATCTTCTGTTACAAGTGTTTTATCTGTCATAAACAGCATGTTGCACATGCGTGACTATGGAGCAAGTTAAAAATGCAAGATGAACAAAACCAACAAGACCAACAAGACCAACAAGACCAACAAGACCAACAAGAATACCCAGCCGTTAAACCACCTAAATGGCTCTATGCAATTGTCTATGGTATAGCCATTGCAATTTTGGTTGTGATTGTTGCCATTGGCTGGGGTCTTTTTGTAGGTTTTAATAAAAACCCAAACATTAGTAATGGGGTTGTCCAAACCGTGTCTGAAGGCAAAAAATTCGCCGACTTTAATATAAAACTTAGCCCCGATCAACGTATAGAACAAGTAGAATACGAAGATTTTCGGATTATTGTTTACGTAAAAAGCAGCACAAACAAACAAAATTTAATCATCATTCTAAGCGCCACAAAAGGTCATGAAATCGGACGTTTTGTTATTGGTGAGTAAGTTTAAAATGGGTTCCAATCGGGCTCGGCGGAATATTTTAAATAGCCAATGTTAAGCCCAAATCGTGCGCCGACACCTGTGCGAATAACTCCAAGAATAATATTACCATTTTGCTGGTAAGTTATGCCCATGCCGCCAATAATATAGGCCGAACCATCAATACCAGGAAAGCGGTTAATAAGTTGGTTGGGACTGTCGACATTATAAACAAGCACCATAGTCTTAGAGGCGTCGCCGCCAATATCTGCTCCAATAGATGGGCCTTGCCAATAAATTTTATAGCGCGTGCCATCTCTAAAATAAATATAACCTTCGCCATAACGTGCGCCAATAAAAAAAGCACCTGAGCCTTCTTCACCAATTATATAAGCAGTGGGTTTGCCCAGTTGCGAAAACATACTTTCAACAACCGATGCAATATTAGCGCTGGCACCGCCAAAAAAATTCTGCCCAGCTTTTATCAATTCATCGGCCTGAAATTCAGCGGGTTTAAGCTTGTTTTCATCAGCAAGAACACTGGTAATGTTAAATAAAATCAAAAATGAAATCATCATCATTTTAAGTGGTTTTAGTATAATATTTTTCATAGTTTTAACTCTGATATTACGGTCAATATTTAACCGCATTATATAGGGTTTATAGTTGAAATTTGGTAAAGATTAACTAGAATTTTACATATTTATTAGCATAATGAGTTATCTAAGCAGAATTAAGGCGAAGTAAATGAATGTTTTTAAAACGGTTAGTTTAACGATAGGCTTGTTATTTTCACTGCCCGCTTATGCGGTGGAAACGGTTTTTTGGGTCGATAGTCAAAACGGAACAGCAATTGGCGGGTATGATCCGCTTTCTTACTTTTTAAGTGGTCAAGGCAGGCTGGGCGACCAAAATTATGAATATTTTTGGGCAGGTGCTGTTTGGCGGTTTGAAAATGAAGGCAATTTATCAGCATTTAGGGATGCACCGTTAATATATATCCCACAATTTGGTGGTTATGATAGCGTCGAAATGTCTCATAATAAAAAAGTAACGCCAAGCCCAGAATTTAGCGATCTATATAACAATAGGCTCTATTTGTTTCATTCACAAGAAAGCTTGGACATATGGACTAACGCTAAAGATAAATATCTAAAAGCGGCTAAGCGCAATTGGCTGTCGTTCAATGTAAAAGGTATTAGTAAAAACTTTATTGTCCAACAGCTTAAAGATGAGGAAATATTTAACATTATCCCTGCTGATACAGACATAGCCAAAAACCCATCAAAACCACTCACAAAAGCAGAGCTAGAAAAAGCCCAAGCTATCGAAGAAGCATTGGCACGGAAAAAGAAAAGAGATGAAGAAAAACCCACAACCACAACCACAACCGAAGCTACACCTAGAAGACTAACCGGTGTCGAACGTTTAGGTGCTGCGGGGCAACATTTTAAAGACAAATAAACGCTTACAGCTGCGCATAAGCAATAAAGTTAGGGTTTAAATAGCCCTTGTCTTCTTTACCATATATAAATTCTGTGCCATCTGCATTATGCAGGTATCCGTTAGCGGCGGTTAATATGGCATGCCCAGCGGCTATGTCCCATTCCATTGTTGGACCAAAACGGGGGTAAATGTCGGCAGCGCCTTGGGCGAGTAAGCATAATTTTAAAGATGAGCCAATATTCATAATTTCAATATGGTTATGTTTAACTTTAAGCGCTTCAATATATCTAAGGGTTTCAACATTAATATGCGAGCGACTTGCGAGGACTCTATAGGGTTTTTTTGAACTTTTAATATGCGCTATATTTTGCTTAAAGACAGGATTGTCTAAATTAAAATCATCATTCAATTTATAATGATAGGCAATTTTTTGTTTGGTATCACCAACATATAACATATTGCTAGCAGGAGCAAAAATAACACCAATAATCGGTTTGTTATTTTCTATAAGTGCAATATTAACAGTAAACTCATTGCGTTTATTTATAAATTCTTTAGTGCCATCTAACGGGTCGACCAAATAAAAAAGGTTGCCACTGTTTTTAAGGCTTGGCAGTTTGTTGTCACTTGCCATTTCTTCGGCAATAATGGGTATATTGGGGCTAATGTCTTTAAGTCCGGCAATTATAATTTTTTCAACCAATCTATCGGCCATGGTTACAGGGCTGGCATCTTGTTTATTATAAACCTCAAAATCCTCAGCATAGATTTTCATTATTTTAACACCAGCTTTTATTGCAAGCTTAGAGAGTTGTAAAAGAGTGCTGTTCATAACTTATTCTTAAAATTGTTTGCTGCTTAGAAGTATTTTGTTAAGTATTTTTCTATTAAATAGCAAGCAATAATTAAACTTTTGGAGGTTCAAATGAATAAATCAGCTTTAAGTGAGTTAGAACTGGCTTCGTTGTTATGTAGTCGTGTTTGTCATGATGTAATTAGCCCCGTAGGTGCAATTGCCAACGGCTTAGAAGTATTGGCAGATGAAAAAGACGAGCAAATAAAAGAATTTGCAATGGATTTAATTCGCAAATCGGCAATAAAAGCCTCAGCAAAGTTGCAATTTGCCCGTTTGGCATTTGGTGCGGCAGGCAGTGCTGGTGCGCATATCGACCTTATGGATGCAAAGTTTGTAACCGAAGCTTATATAGGCAAAGAAAAAGTAACATTATCATGGCAAGCCCCCGTTGCCACAATGGGTAAAAATAAAGTTAAATTGTTGCTAAACTTGGTGTTGCTTGCCCTCGCAACAATTCCGCGTGGCGGGCATCTAGATGTCTGCGTTGATGATGATGTTGAAAATGCTGCATTTTTGCTAAAAGCAAAAGGCAAGGCAGCAAAAATTGCAAGTAATATTAATGGTTTACTATCGGCAACAGAGAATGCCGACGATATAGCCGCGCGCGACATACATGCCTATTATGCAGGCTTGATTGCTCGGAAAGTAGATATGGATATAATACTCGATATTAACGGTGAAGATGTAACCATAGGTGCAGTAGCAAAAGAATAAATGAACATGGGTTAATATAGAAAATATATTTGCTAAACCAGATTTGTTAAAAAACTAAAACTATTCAAACCTAAGTATTTGATTTTTAACAATAATTTTTCAACTTATATATATTTGTGCCATTTTGGTATAAATAAATTCAAAATTAACCCTTTCGTTGCAAACTAAGACATAAAACTAATATTGGTTAGTATAAGGTGTAATAAATATGGATGACTTATTAAGTGAATTTTTAACAGAAACAGTCGAAAGCCTCGATGTTGTAGACGTAGAGCTGGTTAAATTTGAAAAAGATCCAAATAATCAAGATATTTTAGGGAATATTTTCCGTTTGGTGCATACAATTAAGGGAACGTGTGGTTTTCTTGGTTTGCCTCGGCTCGAAGCGTTGGCACATGCTGCCGAAACATTAATGGGTAAATATCGCGATGGGGCACCAGTAACCACTGAAGGCGTGTCGATTATCCTTATTTCGTTAGATTGTATTAAGGATATTCTTGCCGAACTTTCCGAAAACGAAGTCGAGCCAGCAGGCGATGATGAAGATGTTATTAACCAATTACACACGCTCTCCGAAGGCAAAACTCTAGCCGAAGCAGGCGACGCACCCAAAACGGGTGGTTCAAAAGTCGAAGCCAGTGCCACAGCAGATAAAAGTGACGATAGTTCGGCAATTAAAATTGTCGAACGTGAGCTAAAACCAGGTGAAGTGACATTAGATGATTTAGAAGCCGCATTTAATTCCGCTCCAGGTCCCGATGATATGGAAATGCCTGCCGCAGCACCAGAACCTGCTCCAAAACCAGCACCAGTTGCTGCTAAAAAACCAGTAGTCGATGAAGGCAATGCCAAGCGTGATAAAGCTTTGCAACCACAATCTATTCGGGTGAGTGTCGATACGCTCGAAACATTAATGACCATGGTTAGTGAGCTTGTGCTTACGCGCAATCAATTGCTAGAAATTTTACGTGGTCAAGACAATAGTGAATTTACAGTGCCATTACAGCGTTTGTCGAATGTAACTGCCGAATTGCAAGAAGGGGTTATGAAAACCCGTATGCAACCGATTGGCAACGCATGGCAAAAGTTACCTCGAATTATCCGCGATTTGTCCAATGAGATGAATAAAAAAATTGACCTAGAAATGATTGGTGCTGAAACAGAACTCGACCGCCAAGTGTTAGAAATGATAAAAGACCCGCTAACTCATATGGTAAGAAATAGTGCCGACCATGGTCTTGAGAGCAATGCTGACCGTATTGCCGCTGGTAAAAGCGAAGTTGGAAAAATAAAACTCAGTGCCTACCATGAAGGCGGGCATATTATTATCGAGATTTCCGATGATGGTCGTGGACTGAATACCAAAAAAATTAAAGAAAAAATTCTAAAGAATGGTTTGGCAACAGAAGATGAAATTGCCAAAATGACCGAAAACCAAATCCATAAACATGTTTTTGCGGCAGGATTCTCAACAGCAGATGTTGTAACCTCTGTTTCAGGGCGTGGTGTAGGCATGGACGTGGTGCGTACAAATATTGAGGTTATTGGCGGTAATGTCGACCTTTTATCTATTACGGGCAAAGGTTCGACCTTTAAAATTAAAATCCCACTCACTCTTGCCATTGTATCGGCTTTAATTGTGGGTATAGACGAACATCGTTATGCCGTTCCGCAATTGGCGGTTGTTGAACTGGTGCGCGCACATGGTGATAGCGAACACCGTATCGAAAAAATTAACAATTCACGTGTATTGCGCTTGCGTAATAAATTATTGCCGCTTGTACGCCTAGATGATATTTTAGGCCTAAGCAAAGTAACGCCAAAAGATGACGATGCCAACGAAGATAATGACATGAAAGAAAATGGCTTTATTGTTGTTATTCAAGTCGGGCCGCAAACATTTGGTATTGTTGTCGACCGTGTTTATGACACCGAAGAAATTGTGGTAAAACCCAAGTCAAACCTTTTGCGTAATATAGATATGTTCTCAGGAAATACTATTTTAGGCGACGGCAGTGTGATTATGATTATTGACCCCAATGGTTTGGCGAACAAAATTTCTAATGAAATGAGTTCAACTGAAACAGAAGATGCAAAAGAAGATCAAAAAAGCAAATATGCAGATCAAACAACCTCTCTATTATTGTTTAAAGCTGGCAGTGATGAACCAAAAGCTGTGCCATTGTCATTGATTACAAGGCTAGAAGAAATTAACATTGAAGATATTGAACCTTCAGCTGGGCGCGACCTTGTACAGTATCGTGGGCAATTAATGCCATTACTATACATTGAAGGTCATGAAACTATGAGAACATCGGGTCGACAACCTGTTTTGGTTTTTTCAGATGATGACCGTTCAATGGGCTTAGTGGTCGACGATATTTTAGATATTATAGATACAAAGTTAGACATTGAAATTAATGTACCGCAACCAGGAATTCTTGGCAGCGCGCTTATTCGAGGTAAGGCCACCGAAATTTTAGATGTTGGTTATTACTTACCACAAGCGTTTGACGATTGGTTTGAACGCCGTGAACAAGGCGAAAACTTTAGCCAAAAACGGTTGCTTTTGGTCGATGACAGCTCATTCTTCAGAAACATGCTTTCACCAGTATTATCGGCTGCAGGTTATGATGTTGTTACCGCCATTGACCCAATTGAGGCGCTTAAAATATTGCGAGATCAAGGCGAAGTGTTCGACATTATTGTCAGTGATATAGAAATGCCAAAAATGAATGGTTTTGAATTTGCAGAAACATTGAATAAAGACAAAAATTTCAAAGACTTACCAATTGTTGCATTGTCCTCGCACATATCACCAGGGGCAATCGAACGTGGTCGGGAAGTTGGTTTTTACGATTATGTTGCAAAATTTGACCGCGAGGGTTTGGTAACTGCACTTAAAGAAACACTCGAAAATGAAGGAGAGGCGGCATGAGTAATTTAGATAAAGTAAACAGCAGCACATCTCAAGAATATATCACGGTTGTTATTGCCAACCAATTGTTTGGTTTGCCAATTTTAGAAGTACAAGATGTGTTTATTCCTGAAAAAATTACATCTGTGCCACTTGCCGCACCTGAAGTAGAAGGCGTGCTTAATTTGCGCGGGCGTATTGTTACCGCCATTAATATGCGCAAAAGGCTTGGGCTAAACAAATTAGAAAATAATGATGAAATTATGGCAGTGGGCATTGAATATAACTCCGAAAGCTATGGTTTGATTATTGACGATGTTGGCGAAGTTATGAAGCTAGAAAAAAAGAACTTTGAAAGCAACCCTACAAATTTAGACCCAAAATGGGCAGAAATTTCGGGTGGCGTTTTTAGGTTAGAGAAAGAATTATTGGTTGTGTTAGATGTAACCAAAGTTCTCGATATTATTCAATCACAAGCTGCATAAGAGGGTGTTATGAAAAGATGTTTAGTTGTAGATGATTCAAGCGTAATCAGAAAAGTAGCACGCCGTGTACTTGAGGAGCTTGATTTCGAAATTTTAGAAGCCGAAGATGGTCAACAAGCACTCGATAAGTGCCATGAAAGTATGCCAGAAGCAATTTTGCTCGACTGGAATATGCCAGTAATGGACGGTCTAGAATTTTTATTAAAATTGCGTGCAAGCAAAGATGGTGAAAACCCAAAAGTTATTTTCTGCACGACAGAAAATGATATTTCTCATATCGCCCAAGCGGTTCAAGCGGGTGCAGATGAATATATCATGAAACCATTTGACAGAGAGATTTTAGAGAATAAATTTCAGGAAGTTGGCTTGCTTTAATAGCAAAATAACCCCTATTGTTGAGTAAAAGTATACGCTGTGTAGTTTGTTTGGAGTTCCCATGGCCGTGAGTAATAAGTATTTTAAAGAGCGCGCTGCGCGTCAAAAAGTAAGAGTAATGATTGTCGATGACAGCGTAGTTGTCCGCGGTATATTTAGCAAATGGCTAGAACCTCTTAACGATATTGATGTGGTTGCTGCCCATAGAAATGGCAAAATTGCAGTCGATAACATTGCAAAAGACAAGCCTGACGTTGTCCTTTTAGACATTGAAATGCCTGAAATGGACGGCATTACAGCATTGCCATTATTGTTAAAGAACTATCCCAGCGCAAAAGTTATTATATCGTCAACATTAACCACGCGTAATGCCGAAATTAGCTTAAAAGCAATGGCACTGGGCGCTGTCGATTATGTCGCAAAACCTCAGAGCAGTGCTGGGTTTAATGGCGCGCAAGAGTTTAAAGCCGAACTTATCCAAAAAATTCGTGTGTTTGGCGGAGTGGCCGACCCATCAAACTTAGGCGCTGCACGCAATGATGGTTTTAGAGCCTCTAACGCTACAAAACCAACAGCATCGGGCGCCAGTGGCTCGCGGGTGGGCTTGTCACGCGCTCAGGGTGCCCAACCAGTGTCTGGGCAATCTGCAATAAAACCCAAATTTACCAATGCAAGACAGAAAGCGGGTAACAATAAGGCTGGGGGGTTGCATGCGCCATCAAGAATGAAACCTAAAGTTATTGTTATTGGCAGCTCAACAGGTGGGCCACCAGCATTGTTAGAAGTAACCAAGGCAATTACTAAAGATATTCAACATATCCCAGTTTTTATAACTCAACATATGCCCGCAAGTTTTACAAATATTTTAGCTCAGCATATAAGCAAAGCTACAGGTCGAAATTGCAAAGAGGGTGAAGATGGCGAGGAAGTAAAAAACGGTACAATTTATGTTGCGCCGGGTGGCAAACATATGAGCCTAACAGGCACTGGCTTTTCAATTAAAATAAAATTAGATGATGGGGCGCAAATTAATTATTGCAAACCATCGGTCGACCCATTGTTTATGACCGCAGCAAACATTTATAAAAAGGCGGTGTTGTCGATAATTTTAACAGGTATGGGTAATGATGGCGCAAGTGGCGCTGCTGTAATAATTAAGCAAGGTGGCACAGTTATTGTGCAAGATGAAGCAACAAGCATAGTGTGGGGAATGCCAGGAGCCGCAGTGCAAGAAGGTGCGGTATCAGAAATTCTGCCCTTAGATAAAATTGGTAAAAGAGTATCGAGTATAGTACGAGGAATAGTGTAATGAGTATTAAGACCCAAGATTTTGAATATTTGCAAAGTTTTTTAAAAACCTCTTCAGGGCTGGTGGTTAAGCCCGAAAAAGAGTATCTTTTAAAAAGTAGGCTAGAACCTTTAGCACGCGCTCAGGGGCTAGATTCTATCGGCGAACTGGTGGCAAGCATGAAAAGGTCTGGTGCTAACGGGCTTAAAGAAACTGTAACCGATGCAATGACAACCAATGAGTCGTTGTTTTTCAGAGATAAAACACCGTTCGAACATCTCGATAATATTATGTTGCCTTATCTTCTTGATGCCCGCAGAAGTCGCAGGCGCTTAAAAATTTGGTGCGCTGCTGCATCGACAGGTCAAGAGCCATATTCTATAGCTATGTCATTAAAAGAACAGGGCACTAAAGTCGCAGGTTGGAGGTTTGACATTTTGGGAACAGATATTTCCAAACGGGTATTGGATAAAGCCAGTGCCGCGCGTTACACCCAATTCGAAGTGCAACGTGGTCTGCCGATTAAGCTATTGTTAAAATATTTCACTCAACAAGGTGAAAATTGGGTGCTCAATGAAGATGTCCGCAAAATGGTTATATATAAAGAAGGCAATTTGCTAGAAAGTTTTTCAAATATAGGTAAGTTTGACATTATTTTTTGCCGCAATGTTTTAATATATTTCGACCTAGAAACAAAACGACAAGTATTAGAAAAAATTGCAATGCAAATGGAAAAGGATTCATTCCTGCTTCTCGGTGCGGCCGAAACCGTTATGGGCATTTGCGAAAAATTACAACCCGTAAAAGGCGCACGCGGCTTATTTAAACTTGCCCCGTAAAAGCAAAGCCTAAATGAATAAATAAAAAGCCCACCAAAATAATTGCTGGGCTTTTTTAATTTTAAGCACATTATGAAATAACTTAAACCGATTTTACGCAGATTCGCTATATTCCATTTCCGTTTCTTCGAGTTCGCGTAATACATAACCACGCCCCCAAACGGTTTCGATATAATCATGCCCAGTTGCTGCCGAAAGTTTTTTGCGCAATTTGCAAATAAACACATCAATAATTTTAAGCTCAGGCTCGTCCATACCACCATATAAGTGGTTAAGGAACATTTCTTTAGTCAATGTTGTGCCTTTGCGTAATGACAATAGCTCCAACATTTGGTATTCTTTGCCTGTTAAATGCACACGTTGCTGAGAAATCTCGACAGTTTTATTGTCCAAATTAACCGCCAAATCACCAGTTTTGATAATTGATTGTGAATGGCCTTTTGAACGGCGCACAATTGCATGAATACGTGCAACCAATTCATCTTTATGGAAAGGTTTGGTCATATAATCATCAGCACCAAAACCAAGCCCGCGAACTTTGTTTTCAATACCAGCCAAACCCGATAAAATAAGAACAGGTGTAGCGACTTTAGCAAGCCTAAGCACCTTAAGCACCTCATACCCACTCATGTCTGGTAAATCTAGGTCCAATAAAATTATATCATAATCATATAACTTTCCTAAATCCACACCTTCTTCACCAAGGTCTGTAACATAAATGTTAAAACCTTCCGACTTGAGCATAAGCTCAATACTTTGTGCTGTCGCACTATCATCTTCAATTAGAAGAACTCGCATCAGTAACCCCTTTTGCCGCTAAATCCCTGAATGACGCCTACCAAACAATTACCCATCAATACTCGGCCTCGAGATTTTAAGTTAATTTCCGTTGAGCATAAAACTATGCCCTCGAATCAGTAAGCTAATGCCATTTAGTTAACAAATCCTAATCAAAGTAAAGATTTAATGCCAAATTGTTAATAAAATTTACCAAAAGATTAATGCGGGAGTTACTATTTATTAACCATGGATTGTCAAAAGTTACTGAAAATTAAGGATTTTTTTTAATAAAGTTCACACAATTTTAAATTTTATAGAGCATAATAATGGTTAGAAAATAATTATTAAATGTGGTTAACTTAATTAATTTTAACTGTTAATGGATTAGTCTTTTGGGTAATGAGTTGGAAAATATCCCTGTAACAGAATATTGGGGCCGAGTCGTTTCGGTTCAAGGGTTACTTGTCGAAATTGTCGGGCCGCTCTATGCCATGAATGTTGGCGCTCATTTAAAAGTTATTGTTAATGATAAAGTTTCAATCATCTGCGAAGTTGTTGGTTTTAAAGACAATGTTGCCCTATGCTTGCCGTTTGGCGAAATAGATGGCGTACGAATGGGCTGCAAAGCTATACTACTTGCGTCCGACCCAGCGGTTATGCCAACCGATGCGTGGCTTGGGCGAGTGGTTAACGGTTTGGGCGAGCCTATAGATGGTAAGGGCGCATTGCCCAAAGGCGATATAGCCGTTCCTTTACGCAATAAACCGCCAAAAGCCAATAAACGCGCCAGAGTTGGCGAACCTCTCGACCTTGGAGTGCGTTGTTTAAACAGTTTTACAACATGCTGCACAGGTCAACGAATGGGAATTTTCGCTGGCAGCGGTGTTGGTAAATCGGTTCTACTGTCAATGTTAGCCCGATATACCGATTCAGATGTGGCGATTATAGGTCTTATTGGCGAACGCGGACGCGAAGTGCAAGAATTTATTGAAGATGATTTGGGCGAAGAGGGCTTAAAAAAGTCGATAATAGTTGTAGCCACAGGTGATGAGAGTGCATTAATGCGCAAGCAAAGTGCCTATATGACCTTGTCCCTAGCCGAATATTTCCGCGATAAAGGCAAAAAAGTTCTATGTTTAATGGATAGCGTCACTCGTTTTGCTATGGCACAACGCGAAATCGGTCTATCCTCAGGCGAGCCACCGACGACTAAAGGCTACACTCCAACAGTATTTTCAGAATTACCAAAATTATTAGAGCGCGCAGGCCCAGGTGAATATATCGACGACCCTGCCAATGACAACGCCCCAGTTGCAGGTTCTATTACAGGTTTATTTACAGTATTGGTCGATGGCGATGACCATAATGAACCCATAGCCGATGCAGTGCGCGGTATTTTAGATGGTCATATTGTTATGGAACGCTCAATTGCCGAACGTGGTCGTTTTCCTGCAGTTAATGTGCTAAAATCAGTATCACGAACCATGCCGGGCTGTGTGCCAGAACAATGGTACCCAACCATAATGAAGGCAAAAAAACTAATGGCAACCTATGGCGATATGGAAGAGCTAATTCGCCTTGGTGCTTATAGAGCAGGCACGAACCCTGAAGTCGATGAAGCCATTTTTTATCACGAAAAACTAGAGAGTTTTCTAACCCAACGTAAAGAAGAGCGAACAGGGCTTATCGAGGGTTATAAAATGTTAGACGAAATTTTAAATTCTTCTGCAGGCAATGCAGATGTGAATGCTGGTCAAATGTCAGACGATCAGAATGTAACCGAAACTAAAGGGAAATCTGGCAACCCCTTTGGTTTTAACGAGTAAAGAGTAGAGTTATGAAATCAAGACAATCCTTAATTAGGCTTAGACGCTTCCAAGTTGAAGAAAAGCAAAGACAAGTAAACGAAATAGAACTAATGATGCGTGACTTGCAACAAAAACAATTTGACTTGCATGAACAAGTGCGTTTCGAGCAAAACCGTAGTGGCATTACCGATGAAACCCACTATGCTTACCCAACTTTTGCCAAATCAGCCAAAGACCGTGCCGATAATATCCAAATGACAATCGACGGTTTGCAAAGCCAATATGACTTAGCAAAAAATGATTTAGCCGAAAGCTTCGAAGAGCTTAAACGTGTAGAACTGCTAGAAGAAAAAGAAAAGCAAACACAATCAAAGCTAATAGCCAAACGCGAAGCCGCAGACCTAGACGAAGTAGCAAGAAACTTGCACAGACGTTTTAGTAGGTAAGGTTTTTTTAGTAGGTAAGGTTTTTTTTACGTTCGGCTTGTTTTTTTGACCTGCGGGCGGGTGCTCTGCACCCTTGCTTACGCTTCGCGGTCGGGCGCTTGCCCTCCGTCGTAAAAAAACATGATTTTTTACTCACCCCCTTTCCCTCGATAGGGGGGCTTGTAAACTAAATTTTGGGTTGTTATTTTTTATTTCAACTTCCCGATTTGCTCCAACCAAGCAGGCATGCCTTTTTTGGTGGCTAGTTTTTGTGCTAAGGTAAGTGGAGTTAGTGGGGTCATGCCGCTGGTCAGGTATGGGCTGTCGCATATCATGGCAACTTTAATTCCAGCGTCTATAATTGCGCTAAAGGTCGAGGCGGGTTTGCTGGCAATATCCCAACAGGTTAGTATCGCCCGTTCAACGCCCATCGACTTGAACGTTGTGGCGTAATCGCCAACTGTCGTGGCATCGGTAGTGGCGCTTATTACTAAAATTGGTTCAATATCCATACTGGTTTGTTCGGCCGCTTCCATATAATCTAACAGCCAGCGCATATCATCAATATCGTAAATATTGGTAGAAAGACTATCCATGTAAACATTATTTTGGTTTACACCTTTATTATATTTATCCATCCATTGGTTAAATTGGCGAATATCTTTAATCTCTATTAAATCAACTTCTAAAAACTCAGCCAATGAGCGCGATTGCTCAACAGCCCCCGTGCGCACACAATCCAAAGCAATAAAATCGACAGGTTCATCTTGCATAAGTGATTGCGCACAGAGTCTAGCGGCGCAAACTGTTTTTCCCGACCCCGGAGGACCAACCAATAAAATAGGTTTTTTGGGCGATTTTAAAATGGGTGCAATAAATTTTTGCAAACTTAAATATTCGGCAAACTTATATAGGGCAATATCTTTAGGCTGGTTTTGGTTTATATTGGGGTCACGTTCATTTTGTTGTTTTATCCAATATATAAACTGGCGCAATGTCGGCTCAGGAAAACCCGTTAAGCGCAATTGGCTCAGCAATTGTGAAATTGTCAAACGCTCTACATTATTTTTTTGTAAAGCAGGGTTAGGGGTGGTGTCGTTATTTTTCTCTGCCGTTTCTGGCAGGTTATTGGCATTAACATTTTGCGGAATGGCATTTTCTTTTATAGTTTCTCTCGAGACTTTTGCCGCCGCCTCAATGCAATAAAGCCCCGATTGGTCAGTAAATTCACGAATAATAAATACGTTTTTTCCAGCCATTTCATGCAGGTTGTCATATGCTTCTTGTTTACTATTGCCTCGAAAAATGTGTGTCGCCATTAAATCTGCCCCACTGTTTTAAGTTTAGCCTGAGGGTGAATTTCACTTTGTGACATAACAAAGGTTTGGTTTCTAAAGCGGTCAATAATCGAGCGAACATAAGGGCGAACACCAGGGCTGGTTAATAAAACGGGGTTTTCGCCTGTTGCTGCGGCTTGCTCGAACTGCTCTCTTACAATGGTAATAAATTCTTGTAATTTGCTTGGTGCCATTGCCAATTGTTTTTCATCACCTTGCCCAATAATGCTATCGGCAAAACTTTGCTCCCATTCAGGGCTAAGGGTAATAAACGCTAAATTACCATCGAGCCCACTATTTGCGGCACAAATTTGGCGGGCTAAGCGGGTGCGGACATGTTCGGCAATAACCGCAGGGTTTTGCGATACGCCAATAATTTCGGCAATGGCTTCTAATATGGTTGGTAAATCGCGAATAGAAATACGCTCAGTCAGTAAAATTTGCAACACCCGTTGAATGCCCGAAACGCTAATTAAAGACGGGGTAATATCTTCAAGCAATTTTTTATGATTTTCAGGAAGCTCCTGCAATAAGCCCTTTACTTCGCCATAAGACAGCAAATCCGCCATGTTGTTTTTAATGGTTTCGGTTAAATGCGTCGCCAATACTGTCGCGGGGTCGACAACTGTGTAACCACGCATATTGGCTTCATCACGTAGGCTTTCGGCAATCCATGTTGCAGGAATACCAAATGTCGGCTCAACGGTATGCGTGCCGGGCAGTTCAATTGGCGCGCCTGTTGGTTCCATAACCATAAGCTGATCCATATAAATGCTGCCCTTGCCAGCTTCGACTTCTTTTATACGAATATTATAATCATTGCCTTCAAGCCTTACATTGTCCAAAATTCGCACCGAGGGCATAATAAAGCCCATATCGGTGGCCAATTGGCGTCTTAAAGCTTTAATTTGTTGGGTTAAACGGTCTTCTTCTTCGTCAGAATCTTTATTTTTAATAAGTGGGAGTAAGTTAATACCAATTTCAAGCCGCAATTCGTCCATTTTTAATGCGGTGGCAATTGGCTCATCTTCAGGTTTGGTGGTTTTGCCAACTTCAGTTGCAATAATTTCGGTCTGCCTTTTAAGCTCACTTGTTTTTTGGCGTTTTGTGGTAACATAAGCGCCGTAGCCTGCTGCACCGCCAATAAGTAAAAATGGAATCATTGGAATACCAGGCAGTAACGCCATGCCAATCATCATAGCTGATGCTATACCCAAAGCTTTAGGGTAAGTGCTAAATTGTTTAATAAATGTTTGATCGGCACTGCCATGCACACCGGCTTTTGATACCAATAAACCCGCGGAAACCGAAACAATAAGTGCAGGAATTTGGCTGACCAAACCATCACCAATGGTAAGTAACGTATAGGTTTCAGCGGCTGCACCCATAGTCATGCCATTTTGTACTACACCCACCAATATACCGCCAATAACATTAATAAAGGTAATAATAAGCCCAGCAATAGCATCGCCTTTTACAAATTTACTCGCACCGTCCATAGAGCCAAAGAATGCCGATTCCGCTTCTAAATCTTTACGCTTTTGTCGGGCTTCATCTTCACCAATCATGCCTGCCGATAAGTCGGCATCAATCGCCATTTGCTTGCCGGGCATAGCGTCTAGGCTAAACCGTGCCGCCACTTCGGCAATACGCCCCGAACCCTTGGTAATTACCACAAAGTTAACCAGAACAAGAATAGAGAAAACAATAACGCCAATAATAAAATTACCCTGCATAACAAATGCGCCAAAAGCTTCGATAACCTTGCCCGCAGCTCCGGGGCCTTCATGCCCATTGGCTAAAATAAGCCGTGTCGAAGCTAAGTTTAACGATAGCCGCAACATGGTTGCAATGAGCAAAACTGTTGGAAAAATCGAAAATTCTAAGGGTTTAGAAATAAACAGGGCGTTCATCATAATCAGCACACTAAAGCTGATAGATAATGCTAAGGCAAAGTCTAGTAGATAAGAAGGTAACGGTAAAATCATTACCGTTAGAATCGTTAGAATGCCAAGCGCAAAGATAATATCGGCACGACCCAATAAAGACCTAAAACTAGGAAAAACCGAAATTTTTGGCGCGCCACTACCAACATTGCCCATAGACGTGGGAACAGCTTGCGCATTTGAAGCGGTGCTTGGTTTGCTGGAATTTGACGGTGTCATTTCACTCATTTATTTTGGTTCTTTTTAAGCATAGGGTCTAGGAATTATAGTGCTGGCGTCACCGCCTTTAGGGTTGGGTATTGTCGCACCCGCTTCGCCATATTGTTTTAATTTGTTGCGCAAAGTACGAATAGAAATACCCAAAATATTGGCAGCATGGGTGCGGTTGCCCAAACAATGGGTTAGAGTTTTTAATATAAGCCCTTGCTCAACTTCGGCAACGGTTTGCCCAATTAATGCGGCACTTGCGGCTTCAGCGCTAAGGGCTGCTTGTTGGCTAGGGTTATGGTGGCTGCGCGGGCCAATTTCATAACCTTCTGGTGTCCGTAAACTATCAACACAAATCACATCTTTGGTACAAAGTAAAACAGCACGGTGAATGGTATTTTCTAATTCTCTGACATTACCACGCCATTCACCATGTTGTAATTGTTCTGCGGCTTTAGGGTCTAATGGCTTAATAGGAATATTGTTCATTGTAGAATATTTTTTAATAAAATGTTCGGTTAAAGCTTCAATATCTTTAGGTCTATCGCGCAATGCGGGTAATTTTAAATTTACAACATTTAAGCGAAATAATAAATCCTCACGAAATGTACCTTCGCGTACAGCTTGTAGTAAATCGCGGTTAGATGTGGCAATAATACGAATATCAACGGCAATAGATTTTGAGCCGCCAATACGGTCAAGCACACGCTCTTGAATAACCCGTAATAACTTAGCCTGTAGGCGAACATCCATTTCACTAATTTCATCGAGCAGTAACGTGCCGCCTGTCGCTTCTTCAAATTTGCCAATACGCCGCGCTATTGCACCCGTAAATGCGCCTTTTTCATGTCCAAACAATTCAGATTCTATTAAATGCTCGGGAATAGCCGCACAGTTTATAGATATAAATGGTGCATTTTTACGTTTAGATTGCTGGTGAATATATTGAGCCATTACCTCTTTACCCGTGCCGCTTTCGCCAGTAATTAAAATAGAGGCTTGAGAAGGCGCTACCTGTTTAGCCAGCTCGACTACCCGCTCCATAGCAATGTCTTTGCTAATCATTTTATGGTTTTCATCACTCACTGCGGCAATAATAGCGGCAATAAGCTCAGCGTCTGGGGGCAGGGGAATATATTCTTTGGCACCAGCCTTAATGGCTTTAACCGCCGCTGCGGCATCATTTTGCACACCGCAAGCAACAACAGGAATATGAATATGTTCGGCTTCGAATGAATTTATTAACTGTTCGATGTTTAAGCTAACATCGACCATAGCCAAATCGGCACCTTTGCCACTGCGTACAATGTGTAAGGCTTTAATAATATCTTCGGCATGAATAACCTTAGCACCGCTAGCCATTGCCATTTTGGTTGCAGTGGTCAGTTGACCCTTTAATGTACCTATTATTATTAATCTCATGTTCGCTCACTCATTTAAAATATTGTTTATCTTTTAAGATTCGCTTTTAATTATTTCTGTCATGGTTACGCCTAACCGTCCTTCACTCATCACCACTTCGCCACGCGCGACATGGCGGTTATTTACATAAATATCAATGGCTTCACCCACTTTTCTGTCGAGCGGAATAATCGAGCCTTCTTCTATACTTAGCAATTCTTTAACATCCATTAGTGAACGACCTAAAATAGCCGAAACAGTAACAGGCACATCAAAAATGGCTTCAAGGTCGGCGGCTGTTTTATTTTCATCGGGCGCGGTTTTAAGGGTTTTTCTTTCATCGTCTTCATCAGGGGCATTAAACCCTATACCACTGTCATTTTCACTCATCGTCATTTCCTTCTAAAATATCTTGCGTTTGGTCGTCTGTATCAGTTGTTTTTAAAACAAAATATTCTTTTAAAATCTCATCAATTCTACTTATAATCATGTCGGTGCTATGGCTAATACCGCCATGATTCCATTCAATTAGGCAGTCGCCAACGGTAATATTTTCATCACCCAAAATCACTAACTTTCCTTTATAACCTTTTTCCTCAATAATGCTCTGCAATTCATCTTGAGTTTTTTGGTAAAGCTCTTGGTTTACCTTCACCACCAAATGCTCGACAGAGTTATTATGGCTCAAACAATCATTAATTAGGGTTTTAACTTGTTTAGTTGGGTATTGGTCAAGAGCGGCTTTGGCAATTTTTTTAGCAATTAATAATGCTAAATTTTGAGCATTTTCAAAAGTTTTTTGATGGGCGGTTGTTTGGGCTTTGAAAATACTTCCTAATTTGTTAGATATTTGTAAAAGATTGTTTTCAAAATTAAGTTGGTTTTGCCCACTTGTTTCACTTAAACCCTCTTTCCGCCCAGCAACAAACCCTTGCGTGCGTGCGGCATCAACATCAGCTTGAGTAATGATGGGTATAGCATTAACAATATCCTGCCCATCGGATTTTGTTCCAAAAGCGGTATCAAATGTAAATTTAAGCGTCGTGTCCATTGTTTAACTTTTCCTAATGAATAAAGTCATCTGTACCAGAATCATCACTGAGAATAATTTCGCCTTTAGCGGCTAAATCTTTACATAAATTCACCATATGAAGCTGGGCTTCATCAACATCTTTAAGCCGCACAGGTCCCATAATTTCTAAATCATCACGCAGCATTTTGGCAGCCCGTTGCGACATGTTTTCGAAAAAGAAATCACGCATACTGTCAGTTGTACCCTTAAGTGCAATGGCAAGCTTATCCTTAGGTACAGCGCGTAATAATGTTTGGCACCCTGTTGTGTCGAGTTTACCCAAATCTTCAAATGTAAACATAAGATGTTTAATGCGTTCGGCCGACTCGCGGTTGTCCTCTTCTAACGACGTTAAGAAGCGAGCTTCGGTTTGGCGGTCGAATGAGTTGAAAATATCGGCCATTTGCTCATGCGCATCACGGCGGTTGGTTTGGGCTAAGCTCGACATAAATTCAGTGCGCAATGTGTCTTCAATACGGTCTAAAATTTCGCGCTGGACAGATTCCATGGTTAGCATTCTGTTGACGACTTCAAGTGCAAAGTCATCGGGTAAAATGCCCAATATTTTTGCACTTTGGGAACTGCGTAATTTAGAAAGAACCACCGAAACTGTTTGCGGATATTCATTTTTTAAGTAATTCGCCAGCACATCTTCTTGCACATTAGACAATTGTTCCCACATATTGCGCCCAGCAGGGCCTCTAATTTCGTCTAAAATTGAACTTACTCTGTCAGTCGGTAAAAATTGATTAAGCAAGCGCTCTGTGGCATCAAAGCTACCAGTAAGCGCCCCAGAAGCCGACATTTGACCAATAAACTCTATGAGTAAGTTTTCAATAATCTCGGCATTAATATTACCAATTTTACTCATTTCTAAAGAAATTTCTTTAATTTCTTCGTCAATTAATGCTTCCCATATGCGTGAGCCATGGTCACGCCCAAGCGCCATCATTAAAATCGCAGACTTTTGTTTGCCCCTCAACTTATCATAAGTAAGTTCTTCAACTTCGGCATTTATGCTAACAATTTGGCTCATATTATTTCTCTATTTTTAAAATTAATCACTTAAATTACAAGGGTACGGAGCGTCGCTCTTCTTCGCCTTCGCTTAACCATTTGCGAATAATAGATAATGTTTCATCAGGGTTATTGTTCACAATTTCACCAACATGTTGAATGGTGCTTTGCTGTAAATCACCTGTCGCTAAAGCGGTTTCAAGTTTTGCCGAAATTTTAGTAACTGGCTTTTCTTCTAATGCGGCAATAACTTCGGGAGAAACCTCAGTGCCATCGGGCAGTATGGCAACGGGCATACCCGCTTCGTTAACTGTATGGGTAATGTTGTTTATATCCATAAGCAAAGGCTGTTCTATTTCTTCGGGGCTTAAAATACGTTTAATCAATGGCTTAACAACCATAAACAAAACAATTATGGCAATAAGAAACAACACACCAATTTCGGCCATACGAAACATTTCTTGGTTGGTAAAATCAAACATACCAGGCTCAGCAATTTCTTCGGGAATTACAGTCGTGTCGACAAATTGTAAATTCAACACATTAACCACATCACCCCGCCCATTATTAAACGCAATGGCCGATTTAACAAGTTGGTTAATATCATCGAGTACTTGTTGTGTACGGGGGCTATAAACAGGAGTGCCATCGGCATCGGGGCTATAAACTCCATTAACCAGAATGGCGACCGATATTTTTTTAACATCGCCAGCGGCAATAATTTCGGTTTTGGTGGTTTTAGAAATTTCATAATTTGTGGTTTCGGTCGTGCTGTTGCCATTTTGCGTAGATGTATTGCCATCTTGCGCGTTGTCAGCACCAGCATTGGGCAGGTCATTGCCTATAGTTACCGCTTGTAATTGTTCTTTATTTTCGCTGACATTGGTTTTTTCGGTCGATTGAACCGAACGCACCACCTGCCCATCAGGGTCAAAAGTTTCTATTTTTTGAGTAATGCTGTTCATTTGAAGTTCAGCAGTAACCTTAACCCGTACATTATTTTCTCCAACAACGGGGACAATAAGAGCAACAATTTCTTTTTTCAATCGTGCTTCGATACCATTTGAGCGTTCATCGAAACTATTGGCTAAGCCCAAGCCCGCTTCTTCACCATTGCCCGATGCAAGTGTGCGCCCGCGTTCATCAATAATAGACACAAAAGATGTTTTAAGACCTTTTACTGCCGATGCGACTAAAAACTGAATAGACTTTACGTTGCTCTGATCCATCTCACCCAATATACGCACAACAACAGATGCCGAGGGCTGTACTTCGGTGCGGGAGAAAAGTTTCTTTTCGGGCATAACCAAAAGCACGCGCGCTCGGTCGATATTGCGTAACGACGAAATTGCGCGGGCAAGTTCGCCTTCTAATGCGCGTTTGAAATTAAGGTTCTGAACATATGATGTTGTGCTAAGACTGTCAGTTTTATCAAAAATTTCATAACCAACCGAACCGCCTGTGGGTAACCCCTCAGATGCGAAGGTCATTTTAAGCCGTTGAGTTTGCTCTTTTGGCACCCAAATGGTTGTTCCATCATTTTTCATTTCATATGGAATGGCTTGAGCGTCTAAGCGCTTAACAATCGCTTGCATATCACGCAACGATAAATCGGCATAAAGCGGCACCAACTGTGGCGTGGTTACTCTTACCATTATAAACGCAAAAAACCCAACTAAACCAATAGCAACGGCGACCATAGCAGCGATACGTGCTACGCCTAATTTCTGTAGAAACTCTAACATATGCCTCTCAATTTTTATGAACAATCTATCCGCCAAGACTATGCTCACTATTCAAATAGAATTTATTCACCCACAATTATTATTAATTTTATGAGTAGGCAAATTTTACCCCCTATTTGGTAAACAGAGTATTAACGATTTTCATTAACTAGGAAAATATTGCCGTAATAATCATGCAATAAGGTGTGGAAAAGCCGTCTTACCCACAAAATTTCACTTATAAGTTGTATTTTAGGTAAAAAAAACCATAAAATTCAATAAATTTGCGCAGGTAAAAAAGACTAAGTGATTTGTTTTCGATTCATTTTAACGAAAAATAAAAATCCGAATAAGATAAATAGCAAGACTATTATCTTATTCGGATTAAACAGAAGCATACGCAATACAAATTACTTCTTAAGGTTTTGCTTAAAAACTTTAAGCAAAATTACAAAATTCTGTGCTTATGTTAAGGCGGGTAAAGTGTCACCACGGTATTTTTGAATGCGGGTTGTGCGCAGTCCTGCCAAGCCATGCTTGTCGATAGACCGTTGCCAGCCTAAAAATTCTTCTACTGTAAGGGTATAGCGGGAGCAAGCTTCTTCTAAGCTTAATAAGCCACCTCTTACGGCTGCAACAACTTCCGCTTTTCGGCGAATAACCCAACGGCGGGTATTGGTTGGTGGCAGGTCATTAATAGTAAGTGGGCTGCCATCTGGTCCGATGACATAGTTTACTCTGGAACGATACTGATTTCCCATAACTCATACTTCCTAACACTTGTTTAGGGACATAATACATTACGGGGTTTAAAAAATGGCTAACAGCTAAGGTAAATGAAGTGTTGACGTAAAAAAACTTGTTAACACATTGGTAATACACATTATTTTTGCATTAAATTGTGTCATTTTAAAGATGGTTTACATCAAAAAAATAGTTAATTTATGCTTCTATTTTTTTAACATTTTCTATATTAACGCTACGGTTTCCTAGGTTTAGAACACCAACATGACCTGTCATGTCAACACCTGTTACAAGTCCAGTTATTAGAGTGTTGGCATCAATTATATTGCCTTGTGGGTTTGTTGCCTGAATATTAATTGTGTATAACCCATCACTTGCCATGCTTCCGTTGTTTTTTTGCCCATTCCAACTGTAAGAATTAATGCCTTCGTTAAAGTTGACATCAGCAATATATACAATTTTGCCATTAACATCTTTAATTGTTACCTTGCTTTCTTCGGGAACATCATCAAACTTCACATCCCAATTGGCGGAACCATTTGCTAAGTTGCTCATGTCACCTTCGGCAGTTACAGTCTTGCCAATATAACTTACGGTCGACGTTAATGATGCTTGGCGAAATAAATTGCCAAGGCTTTCAAGGTTTTTATTGGCCTTAACCTGCTGTTCAACACTAGTAAAGGCGACCATTTGTTGGGTGAACTCACTGGTTTTTAGTGGTTCAAGCGGGTTTTGATTTTTAAGCTGAGTGGTTAATAGCTTTAAAAACATATCAAAATTTTCGGCAATAGATTTTCGGTCTTTAGTCGATGCTGCTTCTGGGGTAGCGCCGTTTATTGCGTGAATGCTCATAATTTTAATCCTTTTCTATATTTTTCTATCAACACTGGTTGAACGGACATGTAAGGGTATATACTCTGCCGTCATTTCTATTATTTCTTCATCTTCACTGGAGCTATTTTTATTATTATTGTCGTTTTGCTCAAGCACTTCATCATTGAACGATTTATTGTTATTGTCATTGGCATTTTTATCAAGGCTAAATTCCACCTCAATATTTTCACCTTCAAAGCCCGCTTCACTAAGCGCCCGTTCTAAGGCGCGTGCATCGCGTTGCAACAGTTCAAACACATCGGAGCGTTCAACAACCATATGGGCTTTAAGGCTACCGCCTTTTTTGAACGATAAATTAATATTAATTCTACCCAATTCTGCGGGGTCTAACCGAATTTGAAATTCATTCCCGCCTTTGTTAAATTGTTTAGAAATTTGAAACGCCAAGCTGTTAAGTGGTAAGTTTTGGGGCAATCGACCATTCTGTGTTGCCAGTTTTAAAACAATATTATTATCTTGACCATCGGTCAAAAGACTTTGCCCGCTCGCGTTGGTTTTAATTTGATTTAAAAAATCCAAAGGGCTTTGTTCAACAACCCTATCTAATGACGAAAGCGTTTGTGGTGTGGCTTGGTTAGAAGTAAGAGCCGATTTAGCACTGTCATAAACAGCAATTGTTCGAGCCTGCGATTTTGCCTCTTCACCATCAGCATTTGCAATATTATCGGCATTACCATTCGCCGCGTCATAACGCCCTGCATATTTATTGGGTATAACAGCTTTCTGCATAGGGGCATCATTTTGAGTCTGTATAGTTTTTTCAGCAGACTTAACCTCAGCAACTCTAGTTTCAACATCTTTACCCGCAAACAGCTTTGCAATGGCTTCAACATCATCAGGCGTTAGCTTTTGGCTCGCATTAGCAAAACCATTTAAAACAGATTTAGCGTCGGTTACTTGCTGTAGTATAGTTTGCAATTTAGCAACAATATTTTTGCTGTCAGCGCTCAACCCGTTATTATTAATGTCCGCAACTAAATTTTTAAGAGCGTTGGTTATTTTACCAATTTCATTCGGTGAAACGCCAATTTTTTGTAAAGCTTCAGGCGCTAAGCTTTTTAATTTATCAATAACATTCAAAACTAGGTTTTTAGCATCATCAGCATCTACTGGCGCTGTTTCACCTTGCACTTGGGGTTGCACTCGAGAAGGTTGGTTCGCAATTGGCAAGTCACTGGTTTCATTTTTAATGCTTGCCTCTGCATTATGTGTAGGCTTTATGGTTGAATTATTATCAGGTTTAACTTCAACATTTAGGTTGGGGGCAATAACGGCGTTAACATCAACGCCATCTTGTTCAGAGGCAACAACATTTGCTTGTAGGCTTCCATCAATTTCAATATCAGCATTTTCTACATGCAGTATTTCGGACTTAGGAACATCACTCACTATTTCGGGTTTAGCAACATCACTCACTATATTTTGCAAATTAGCATCAGGTTCAGTTTTTGGCAAAAAATCAGCAAATTCAATGTTATCTTGCCTTTTTACAGGCTTTTCATTCGCTTTTTCAATGTCATTATTATTTCTAATAGGCGGATTTTGTGGCGCATCTTTGGCTTTTAACGGCACAGCAAGCGGTTTTTGAACAGGCTTTGATGATAATAATAATGGGTTCATTAAATAAATTCGCAATCACTAATAAAATTTGATTGTATAATAATAAGCAAATAATATGCCATTTAATTAACTCGTATAACCTATTGATATATATAGGAATGACAAATCAACTAGGCAAAACAACTAGGAATGATTTGACATAACGACCCATGTTTAGGTAAGAATTGCCTATCATTATAAAAGAAGAAAATTATGCACAATCCGACAGCCTTCAAAAAAAACGGTATAAACAGTCTAGGCTTTAACAAACCCGAAGCACAAACTCGCGTTGTGGTTGCTATGTCGGGTGGGGTCGATAGCAGTGTTGTCGCGGCCTATTTAGTCGAACAAGGCTATGAAGTTATTGGCATTACCATGCAATTATACGACCACGGACAAGCCTTGGCAAAAAAAGGTGCATGTTGTGCAGGGCAAGATATTCACGATGCCCGCCGCGTTTCAGAATTGCTAAAAATCCCGCATTATGTACTAGATTACGAAAACCGATTTAAAGAACAAGTTATCGATGATTTTGCCGATAGCTATTTGCGCGGAGAAACCCCAATTCCCTGCGTAAAATGCAACCAAACAGTAAAATTCCAAGACTTATTGTCGACTGCGCAAGATTTAGGCGCAGATTGCATGGCAACAGGGCATTATGTCGAACGCCGCGGGCTTGAGAAAAACGCCAAATTATTTCGCGCCGCCGATACAAAACGCGACCAAAGCTATTTTCTATTTGCTACAACTCAAAAACAGCTCGATTTTATCCGTTTTCCTTTGGGTCGCCTGCCCAAAGACGAAGTGCGCAAAATGGCCGATAATTACGGCTTAATTGTAGCCGATAAACCCGACAGCCAAGACATATGTTTTGTACCCAATGGCAATTATAAATCGGTCATAGAAAAACTGCGCCCCGAAGCTCTAACAGCAGGTGATATTGTCGACAAACAAGGCAATGTTTTAGGGCAGCATAACGGTATAATCGGCTATACAATTGGGCAACGTAAGGGCTTAGGTATTGGCGGTGGTGATGCACTTTTTGTAGTCGCTCTAAACGCTAAAAACCAGCAAGTAATCGTTGGCACAAGAGCCGATTTAGAAACCAAACAGGTCTATATCAACAATATAAACTGGCTCGATGGTGATGTTAATAGTGCCGCAAAAAGTGAACAAAATATTTGGGTAAAATTACGCTCTACCAGCAGCCCTGCACCCGCAAAATTAAAAGTCAATAATTGGTCAATTTATATCGAGCTGGAAACAGCAGAAACAGGCATTTCAGCAGGGCAAGCTTGTGTTATTTATGGCGGCGAAAATGGCAACCAAGTTTTAGGCGGCGGGTGGATAAATAAAACTGACCAAACTCTTGCATTTGATAATTAATTGTGGTTTACCATATTCAAAAATAATAAAGATATTTATGATAAAAAAAATTACAGATATGGCGTCTTTTATACATAAGCTCCTTAAATCACCAAAAACCATAGGTGCAGTTGCCCCCAGCAGCAAGCGGTTATGCCGTGCAATGATAAAAGCCATTGGTGTTGATAAAAATACAATATATGTCGAGGTGGGCGTAGGCACAGGCGTTATGACCCAACAGCTTATAGAGGCAGGCATCGCACAAGAAAACATGTATCTATTCGAAAATGAATTGGGCTTTATAGAAAAACTAAAACAACAATTTCCTAAAGCTCATGTCATTCACGGCGATGTGCAACATCTACAAAAATACTTATCTGAAATGGGCGTTGAAAAAACTTCAAAAATCATCTCCAGCCTCCCGTTTAAAAGCCTACCCAAAATAGTCGGCGAAAATATCCTAAGTCAATTCAATAAAACCCTAACCGATGACGGCAAAATCGTCCAATTCACCTACGGAATCAACGAGCCATACCCAAAAACCTTTAAAACCACTCACAGTTTCACAGTAAGTCGTCAAGCCTATATCCCCCAAAATATCCCCCCCGCAACAGTATGGCTATATTCAAAAACAAAATAAAACCACAATTTTTAAAAGATAAGTTGACCTTCTATAAATAGTGACTATAAAAGCCATATATTTGGCGGAGTAGCTCAGTTGGTTAGAGCAGTGGAATCATAATCCACGTGTCGGGAGTTCAAATCTCTCCTCCGTCACCAATTTTTAATTTTTGCTCGACTTTGCCTCTCTTCTTTCGTTCGCTTACGTTCTCTGTTAGCCTCCTACACGACCACGTTTGTGGTCTTGCTGCGGCTTCTCTTTTTTTCGTTCGGCTTGCCTCTTTTTGACCTGCAGGTGGGATTGGTTTTTACCTTTATATCAAAATGTCGGTTGAATAAGCTCAGCTCTATACAGGTCAAACAACAAAACAAACCCGACAATAATCATAAATATACCAATAAAAAATTCAATATATTTCCATGTGTTTTTATTGTCGACATAACGGCTTGCCCAAAAGGACACTATAGATAACGAAACAAACCACACAACCGATGCAACAATCGCGCCAAGGGTAAAGACTATACGGTCTTCCAATAGCGTATAACGGCTTGCGAGCCCGCCAACAATAACGACGGTGTCGAATAATACAGCAGGGTTAGCGATAGAAAGCAAAACCGCCGTTAAATAATTTGCTCCATTGGGTTTGGTTTCTACTATTTCTGTATCGAGTATATAGCTTTTTCTAATGCTTAGCACACCATAAAAAACAAAGAACCCAACTGCAAAAACAGTCATTCCAAACCGCAAATAAGGCGCTTGCGAAATTAACGAACCCACCCCGATAGCGCCTATGGTAATCAAGATAATATCAATAGTAATAAAAATGGCTGCAATATTAAATGTTTTAGAATTTTTTTGCAGACCATTTTTAATTAAAAATGCGTTCTGAGGTCCAAGGGCTATAATAAGACTGGCAGTCATGCTGAGCCCACGAAAAAATGGCATTTATTCCACCTCCACAATTTTTTGGTTGGGTATATTACCACCATATTTAGAAACCGCTAAATAATCACTGTCTGTCAACAGCTCCTTATGCGCGGCTTCCATATGGTAAACAGGTATACTGGGGAATAAGTGGTGAATTAAATGGAAACAATCATTCCTTGGAAAAAACATCCAACGCACAGCTTTACTCATAATATAGTTGCGAGACTTATATAAATCATCGCCTTCAGCAATGCGCCCAGCATGGTCAACACAATCAGTCCAATAATTCACGGCAGGGAATATCCATATAAACGGTAAAATAACAAATAACAAAACGGCATAAATGTTAAAATAAGCCAATGCTATAATCGGAACAAAATATAAAAGCTTAAGTATACCAAAATTAAAGCCATCTTTAAAAGTCATATTAAACGAAAAATATTGAGGAAAATGTAGCCCAAATATTGGAGTGAATATATGCTTTAATACCACCTTGGTCGATAATTGGTCTTCAAACCCAAATTTTTGACGCCCATGAAAATCAAGGTCTTTTTCACGGTGACCCAAATTTTGATGATGTGAAGTATGTTCAGCCTTATAATCATAATATGAGGTGAATATTAATGATGCAGCAATTTTACCATATAAGATGTTATAATTCCGAGTTTTACAAAAACTATAATGCATACATTCGTGGATAATATTATTAAAAACCCGGAATCTAGTTGCAATTAAAAATATAATAATAGCAAGGTATAGGGGCTTATAATCAATATCTATGCCCAATAAATAGGCGCCAAGAGTAATCAAACCAATAAACTGCAAAATATACACAGAAAAAACAACACCAGAATAAAAGTTCCCGCGTTTGCTAAAGGATATGAATTGTCTAGTGAATTTTTTTCTTATTTGTTTTGCTAACATGCTTAATGCTCCTAACTTAAGACAAAATTTAATCATTAAAAAAAATGGTTGCTTTTTTGTTTAAGTTTTTCTACAAATTTAGTACAACTAAAATTTCTAATGCAACATAAGGATTATTTAATCGATGCTAAATTATGAATTGTTAGCAGGTCTGGCGGCAGTTATAAGCGAAGGCAGTTTTGAGGCCGCTGCAAGGGTGCTAAATATTACGCCATCAGCGGTGTCACAACGGGTAAAGTTACTCGAAGAAAAACTGGGCGCTTTGCTCATTATTCGGGGCAAACCCTGCAGTGCGACCGAATATGGCTATGCCATTTTTAAGCATACAGAGCAGATACAAATCCTCGAAAAACATTTGCTCAATAGCTTGCCTAAAAAAGATGATATTGACCTAACAAAACCACTGCTATTAAGGCTTGCTGTTAATGCCGATAGTGTAGGCTCATGGTTTCCCGCAGTTATGAGGGAAATATCTGAATCAGGCAACTATTTGTTCGATATTATCATCGATAGCGAAGCAAAAACTTCAAGTTTGTTGCGCAGAGGTACTGTAATTGCTGCCATTACTTCCGACAAAAGCCCCATTCAAGGTTTTCAAAACACATATCTTGGCTCTTTACGCTATGTCTCAATCGCGAGCCCAAAGTTTATAGACAAATATTTTTCAGATGGTTTAATAGATGAGCGCGGCTTAAGAGAAGCGCCTTGCCTCACCTTCGATAGAAATGACACCTTACCAGGAAAATGGATAAAACAAATTTGTAATAAAAAGAATGTACCACTAAAAACACACTGGATACCGTCTCTCACTGGTTATATTCGCACTTGCGAAGAAAGTATCGGTTGGGGGTTACACCCGCTTTCATTGGTGCAGTCTAATTTAGACAATGGCTCTTTGGTCGAACTTGTACCCAATACATATGTTGATGTGCCACTTTATTGGCAATATAGCACAAGTTATGGAAAA
This sequence comes from uncultured Hyphomicrobiales bacterium, assembly GCA_964531635.1. Lineage (GTDB taxonomy): Bacteria > Pseudomonadota > Alphaproteobacteria > Rhizobiales > OSC116 > OCS116. The sequence continues at coordinate 39,386 of CAZHCZ010000007.1, forward strand.
ATAATGACAGATATTTCAGAAATTATTGTTAAGGAAAGCAAGGCATTGCTTACTAATTAATATGCTAATATTATATTAAAGTATAAAATAAAATGGTTTCTTAAGCTAAAGATGGGGGGCATGTTTAGCTTAAGAAACCGAAAGCAGTGATCTCCTAACTAAATTCTTGGGGGACAAGGTCAGTTAAGAGATCGTTGCGAAGAGAAAAGCTCAAACATTATTTTTGATCAATTCTCCTTTGCCAAGTTATTGATTTATTAATTTGAGTCAATGTTTTTTTGTAAATGTGCGTTTATTAAGCTCATATTGATTTGGCAAAATACCTCATAATATTATAAAACGGTTATTGCATTTGCGTACATATTGTCTACACTTAAGCCTAATTTACTTTGCTTGTTTTAAGCAAAGCCAGTATTAAAATTAGGTTCAAATAATAATGCAAAATAATGTTTTAGATGTTTTTATAATAGGCGGTGGTATTAATGGCGCAGGCATAGCGCGTGATGCCGCTGGGCGTGGGCTAAAAGTCATGCTGGTCGAACAAAATGATTTGGCATCAGCAACATCCTCCGCAAGTTCTAAGCTCATTCATGGTGGTCTACGTTATTTAGAATATTATAAATTCGCCCTAGTACGCAAAGCCTTAATTGAACGTGAATTGTTGCTAAACGCCGCCCCTCATATCATTTGGCCAGCAAGGTTTGTTGTGCCTCACGCCAAGCATTTACGCCCCAAATGGCTTATTCGGCTTGGTTTATTCTTATATGATGGCTTAAATTTGCGCCAAAAATTAAAGCGCAGCCGCAGTGCCAATTTAGCCGCCGAAGCTTATGGCGATAGCCTAAAAGCAGAATTCACCGCAGGCTTTGTTTATAGCGATTGCCGCGTACACGATAGCCGCTTGGTGGTGCTAAATGCCCAAGATGCACAAGAAAAAGGCGCATCAATTAACCCCAATACACAATTTGTTTCGGCAGAAATTGTTAACGGTTTATGGCAAATTATTACTCAAAATAAAGCAGGCGAGCAATCAACATTTATTGCTAAAACATTGGTTAATGCCGCAGGGCCTTGGGTCGATATTGTCAATGACGACACGCTTAAAATGGCTGTTCGTGGTGCTTCCCGTTTGGTTACAGGCAGCCATATTGTTGTGCCAAAAATATATGATGGCGAGCAATGCTACCTATTTCAAAACGAAGACAATCGCGTAGCTTTTGCTATACCCTATGAAGGCGAGTTTACTCTAATAGGTACAACGGATGTGGCGTTTAAAGGCGATGTAAGCAAAGTTAAAATATCAACTGGTGAAAAAGAGTATTTGATAGAAATAGCCAACCAGTATTTTACTAAACAACTAAGAACATCAGATATTATATGGGATTTTGCAGGCGTAAGGTCATTATTTGACGATAAAGCAAAAGATGCAAAATCGGTAACCCGTGAATATATTTTAGACATTCATCATAAAAATAATGACGAGAATAATCCACCATTACTCACTGTCTATGGCGGAAAAATAACCACATTCAGGCATCTAGGTGAAGCGGCGTGCCACAAATTAAAAACATATCTGCCAAATATGGGCTCAGATTGGACAAAAACTGCCCATCTACCAGGGGGGGATATAAATACAAACCGCGATATAAAACAATTTATCACCGAACTCAAATCTACCTATTCATGGCTACCAGAAAGTTTAGTCAACCGCCTAGCAACCCATTATGGCAATAAAACCAAAACCATATTAGGCACTGCTAAAACCCTAGCCGCTCTAGGCGAAAATTTAGGATATGATATCTACACCGCGGAGCTAGATTATGTAATAAAATATGAATGGGTTACATGTGCAGAAGATTATATTTGGCGCCGCACACGCCTAGGCTTACACATAGATAAAGACACTCAAAGCAAAATAGAAAACTATATAAAAGCGAAAATTATATAAATGACAAAAATGTTAGACATCGCGCATATAGATATGCTTAAACGCCCAGAACTGCCGCCCGAAAACAAAGTTAAAGGTGGTATAAAGTTTAGGCTTAATAGCGAGTTTGACCCCGCGGGTGACCAGCCCACGGCAATTGCCGAACTGATTAAAGGCTTAGAAGCCAAGGAAAAAAATCAAGTTCTGCTCGGCGTTACAGGCAGTGGTAAAACCTTCACGATGGCAAAAATCATCGAGCAAACCAACCGCCCTGCACTTATTATGGCGCATAATAAAACTCTAGCTGCACAATTATATGGCGAGTTTAAAAGCTTTTTCCCCGATAATGCCGTATCTTATTTCGTATCATATTACGACTATTATCAGCCCGAAGCCTATGTCCCGCGTACCGATACATTTATCGAAAAAGATGCCAGCGTTAACGAACAAATCGACCGTATGCGCCATGCTGCCACACGTAATTTATTGGAGCGCGATGATGTTATTATAGTCGCCTCAGTATCGTGTATTTACGGTCTGGGTTCGGTCGAAGGCTATAGCGCAATGATTATGGATTTGAAGGTCGGAGAAAATTACGACCAACGCAAAATTATAACCACCTTAGTCGATTTGCAATATACCCGCAACGATATCTCCTTCACCCGTGGCACATTTAGGGTGCGCGGCGATGTGATAGAGATTTGGCCAGCCCATTATGAAGATGTCGCATGGCGTTTTTCATTTTTTGGCGATGAGCTTGAAACTATATCCGAGTTCGACCCACTAACGGGCAAAAAGTTACGCAATCTAGAGTCAGAACGCATTTATGCCAACTCACATTATGTCACTGCGCGCCCGCATTTAATACGCGCCATCGAAACAATTAAGCAAGAACTACAAGTCACATTGGCAGATATGCAAAAACAAGGAAAACTGTTAGAAGCACAAAGGCTAGAGCAACGCATAAGTTTCGATATAGAAATGCTAGAAGCTCAAGGTTTTTGTAGCGGTATCGAAAATTATTCCCGCCACCTAACAGGTCGGCCTGCAGGCGCACCGCCACCAACTTTGTTTGAATATATCCCCGAAAATTGCTTGGTTTTTGTCGATGAAAGCCATGTAACAGTCCCACAAATTGGCGGCATGTATAAAGGTGACTTTGCTCGTAAAACCACATTGTCCGAACATGGCTTTAGGCTGCCGAGCTGCTTAGACAACCGCCCGCTTAAATTCGAAGAATGGGATATTATGCGCACTCAATCCATCTTCGTTTCCGCCACACCGGGCAAATGGGAATTAGAACATACAGGCGGTGTTTTTGCCGAGCAGGTTATTCGCCCAACAGGTCTAACCGACCCCGATATAGAAATTCGCCCCGTCGGCACACAAGTCGATGATTTATTATCGGAATGTCAAAAAATAATCGCCAAATCACAGCGGGTTCTGGTGACGACACTAACCAAACGCATGGCGGAAGATTTAACCGAATATATGCACGAACAAGGCATAAAAGTCCGCTATTTGCATAGTGATATAGATACATTAGAGCGCATAGAAATTATCCGCGATTTGCGTCTAGGTGTGTTCGATGTACTTATCGGTATTAATTTATTGCGCGAAGGATTAGACATACCCGAAGTTGCATTGGTCGCCATTTTAGATGCCGATAAGGAAGGTTTTTTGCGCAGCGAAACGGCATTGGTGCAAACCATCGGTCGGGCTGCTCGCCATGTTGAGGGCAGGGTGATTTTATATGCCGATAGAATTACAGGCTCGATGGAACGCGCGATTGCCGAAACCGATAGGCGGCGCACTAAGCAAGAGGCGTATAATAAACTACACGGCATTACCCCAACATCGATAAAGAAAAAAATTGGCGAAATTATAGAAAATATGAATGAAGGCGACCGTGTAACCGCAGATACAGGCGAGTTTGCCCCAGCAGAAATGGTCGGTAAAAACCTACAAAACCACTTGACCGTTTTGCGCAAACAAATGTTAGATGCCGCAGAAAACCTAGATTTCGAACAAGCCGCAAAAATCCGCGATGAAATAAAACGTCTAGAACAAAACGAGCTAATGGTACTAGAAAACCCACTCGCTCGTCAGTTTAATTATAACAAATCAACCGATAGACCTGCCCGAAAGCCCCGCCGTCGTCGATGATAACAAGCAGATGCTGCGGGCTTCTGGTGGTAAACGTTAAGTCATTTTTTTAAGCAAATTATCAATAATATCAAATCCACTGCCCCAACCTTTGCCCATATTCGCCATCATTCCACTAAAGCAGGCAATTTCGGCATCAGTGGCGTCGAGTGGGGTTTGGGTGAAAGTTAAGTTGGTTTTTCCGTCTTCTTCTTCGAATATTATGGTTGTTAGTAGGTTTTGTGGCCAATCGGGCATCATTGGGTTGTTAATACTGTTCCAATTTTCATCAACTGACGAATAATGATGCCAAACCAATTTATTAGGCGCATTAATTTCTTTAAATACAACTTTTTGGTAATTGGACTTATCGCCCCATTTCATTTCATTTAACCATACTCCGTCAACTTTCAAATCAAACCCATGAATAATGGTTTCAACTCCGGGTCCATACCATTCGCTTAAAAGTTTAGAGTCAGTCCACGTTTGCCAAACCATTTCACGCGGGGCATTAAAGGTGCGTTTTAATATATATTCTGCTTTACTCATTGGTATTTCCATTCTTTGTTTGAAAACTCGAATACTAACAGCATACATAATAAATTTGTATTGTATATTCAACTTAACACTGGCATTGCAATTTTTGCTAAATATGTTATACTTAATAAAATGATAGCAGTAATTATACTTACCTCCTCTTCTGATTGTTCGGCAGAGGATTTATTTATTCTTAGTATATAGAAAATAGAAGGACAGAAAATGGAAAAAATTCCGATGACAGTTGCGGGGAAAATTGCAATGGAAAAGGATCTAAAGCGCCGCAAGTCTGTCGACCGCCCAAGCATTGTAAATGCTATTTCCGAAGCGCGCAAACATGGCGATTTATCCGAAAATGCCGAATATCATGCCGCAAAAGAGGAGCAAGGTCTAAACGAGGCGACTATTTCGATGTTAGAATCAAACCTAGCCCTTGCCGAAGTCATAGACGTAAGCGCTCTTTCTGGCGACAAAATAATATTTGGCGCAACCGTTAAATTGGTCGATGAAGACACAGATGAAGAAGTTACTTACCAAATTGTTGGCGAGGCCGAAGCCAATGTAAAGTTAGGTAAAATTTCAATAACTTCACCCATAGCTCGTGCATTAATCAATAAAAAAACAGAAGATACCGCCGAAGTTGTCACCCCAAGAGGTGGAAAAAGTTATGAAATTCTAGAAATTTCATTTGTTTAATCTTATTTGGCACTAGGCTCAACATATTCAAGCGGCACGCCTGCGGCATTTTTACTGCAGCGAATGGTCAATGAGGTTTTAACACTGTCAACATTGGGTGCGGCGGTTAAATCATTAATAATAAAATTCTGAAACAGTGTTAAATCGGGTGCAACACATTTTAAAATATAATCGGCCTCGCCCGACAACATATAAGCCTCGCGCACCAATGGCCAGTCGTTTACCAATTTTTCAAACGCCATCAAATCAGCTTCAGATTGGCTGTGCAAGCCAACCATTGCAAAAACGGTTAAATTAAACCCCAGTTCTTTTTCGGCCAAAATAGACCGATAACCGACAATCATTCCAGCATTTTCAAGTGCGCGCACACGGCGCAAACATGGCGGAGCAGAAATCCCAAGCCTTTTTGCGAGGTTAACATTGCTAATCCGACCTTCGTCTTGCAAAATTTTTAAAATGTGCCAGTCTGTCGTGTCTAATTTAACATTAACCATTTTCTACCCTATTTTACGTAATATAATTAGCATTATGGGTTATAATATTACCAAAAGCAATGACATATAGAAATTATCTATCAAATAGACTCAACAGAAATAGACAAATTAAATTTTTATACAAACCTCTTGATATGCGCCCCAAAACCTCTAAATACTTAACTTACGGAACCAAAACATTTAAGGGCAGGTCATGGCTAAAAAACATTCAAAAATTATTATATTGGGTTCAGGTCCTGCAGGCTATAGTGCCGCAATTTACGCGTCACGCGCCATGCTAAACCCAACAGTCATTCAAGGCATTCAACCAGGGGGGCAGTTAACAATCACCTCGGAAGTCGAAAATTACCCAGGCTTTGCCGACGAAATTCAAGGCCCGTGGCTTATGGAACAAATGAAAGCGCAAGCCATAAAAATGGGCGCAAATATTGTCGAAGACCATATAATGTCGGTCAACCTCAAGGCAACGCCAATAGAATTAACAGGCGATAGTGGCATCGACTATACCTGCGATGCGCTCATAATTTGCACAGGTGCACAAGCCAAATGGCTAGGGCTTCCGTCCGAAGAAAAGTTCCAAGGCTATGGTGTTTCCGCTTGTGCCACATGCGATGGTTTTTTCTACCGTGACAAACAAGTTATCGTTGTCGGTGGCGGCAATACAGCGGTTGAAGAGGCTATATTCCTAACCAAATTTGCATCAAAAGTTACAGTTATCCATCGCCGTTCAAGCTTCCGCGCTGAAAAAATACTCATTCACCGTTTAGAAAATAACCCAAAAATCGAAGTGTTGTGGGACAGCACACTAGAAGAAGTTACAGGCAGCGAAAACCCCACAAGCGTAACAGGTGCAAAAATTAAAAATGTCAAAACGGGCGAGGTTACACAACTTAGTGCCGATGGCGTGTTTATAGCCATTGGTCACGCCCCTTCTACAAAGTTATTTACCGACCAGCTTAAAACCAAACAAGGTGGCTACCTTATTACCGCGCCCGATAGCACAGTGACTCAAATTGCAGGTGTTTACGCCGCAGGCGATGTAACAGACGATAAATATCGCCAAGCCGTTACAGCAGCAGGCATGGGCTGTATGGCAGCACTCGAAGCCGAAAAATATCTTGCCGAACAAGAAGATTAAACATAAACTATAAGTGGAGGGACTTATGGATTGGGATAAATTACGTATTTTTCATGCTGTTGCATCAGCAGGCAGCTTTACACGCGCAGGCGAGGATTTACATCTAAGCCAAAGTGCCGTTAGCCGACAAATTGCAAATTTAGAACATGAGGTTAAAACCAAATTGTTTTTTAGGCATGCACGCGGGCTTAAGCTTACCGAACAAGGCGAAATGCTATTCCGCACCGCACATGACGTGTTTGCGCGGCTAAAAATGGCAGAAACCATTCTAACCGATAGTGCCGAAAAACCATATGGCGACCTAAAAATCACTACGACCGAAGGGCTTGGTGCAAACTGGCTTACTCCACGGTTAAATGAGTTTATGGAGCAGTATCAAGATATAAATTTAAAAATAAACTTAAGCGACCGCGATGTAGATTTAGCAACAGGTGAGGCCGATTTGGCTATTCGCCTACACCAACCAAGCCAGCAAGATTTAATTGCCCGCAAATTATTCAGTGTACATTTCCATATATTTGCATCGCCCGACTATCTGAGCGAATATGGCATACCCAAAACGATAGAAGATTTAGAAAGCCACAGAATTTTAACTTATGGCGGCAATGCCCCTGCTTATTATAAAAATGTAAATTGGCTCGAAACTCTTGGGCGCGATTCTCGAAACCCCCGCGCCGCCCATTTGAGTATGAATAGTGTTTATGGTCTAAAACGTGCCGCGATGTATGGTATTGGTCTTGCTGCTTTGCCCGACTATATTATAGATGACGCCAACCTAATCCGTGTTTTAGAAGATATCGAAGTGCCAAAATTTGACACCTATTTGGTTTACCCTGAAGCCTTGCGCAACTCAAAACGTGTTGCCGTGTTTAAAGATTTTCTAATTTCAAAAGCCAAAGAATGGGAGTTTTAACGCCTAAAATCAAGCCATGCAGTTTACGCATAGCTCCCATGCATTCTTCATGTTTGTTGGTGCGGTTATAAACTTTTATTTATATAAGTACAGAATCTCTGGCTAATTTTAGAATCCCTCCCTTTTTA
>CAZHCZ010000008.1:0-9230 GCA_964531635.1 uncultured Hyphomicrobiales bacterium
AATAGCTCAAAAACCTCGCACCATACCCTTATTTAAGTTTGGTTTATTCGATGCGCCTAAGCTCCTAAATAAGTCCCAAACCTTACAATATTACATCGAAAACATTCACGGCGAGTTTTCCATAGAAAGCATAACCCCCCTAGAATCAAAAACCAATTATTATAAAAAAATTGCACGTTTAAAAGATTATATTCGCACAGGCGATGTCTATCAGGTTAACTATACTTTGCAAGTTGAACTGGGTTTTAAGGGCGATTTAATGGGGCTATATGCCGCTTTGAAAAAAATGCAACCCACACAAATGGGCGGCATTTTAGGTTTTGAAAACCTAACCATCATGTCGCTATCTCCCGAGTTGTTTTTTAACTTAAAGGGTAATAATTTAACCGCCCGACCGATGAAGGGAACAGCCCCGCGCGGCAAAAGCCGTGACGAAGATAAGCAGTTAAAAAACTGGCTGTATAACGACCCTAAAAACCGTGCCGAAAACCTAATGATTGTCGATTTGTTACGCAATGATTTATCGCGCATTGCCCAAATAGGCAGTGTTAAAGTGCCAAAACTTTACGACATAGAAACATATGACAGCCTGTTTCAAATGGTCACCTCAATAGAGGCAAAAAAACGTCCAAATATCGGCTTCCCAACCCTTATAAAATCTCTATTCCCTTGCGGCTCAATTACAGGTGCGCCAAAAATTCGAGCTATGGAAATTATCAATGAGTTGGAAGACGATAACCGTGGTGTCTATTGTGGTGCAATTGGCTTTTTAAACCCCAATGGTGACGCCCAATTTAACGTAGCAATAAGAACTTTAAGCTTGCTAAAATCTGACCCAAGCAAACTATATTTAGGCATTGGTGGCGGTATTGTTAACGACAGCATCGCCAAAGATGAATATAATGAAGCCCTGCTAAAAATGAAGTTTGTGAGTGATTTGCAACATGATTTTCAACTCATCGAAAGCCTGCTTTTTAATGGTGAATATGCTTATTTAAATGAACATTTAGACAGGCTGTGCAACAGCTCCGAACAATTGGGTTTTAAGTTTAACCGCAATTCAATAGCCCAAACATTAACTGACTATAAACAAAAACTATCGCCAAAGCTCAACTATAAAGTACGGTTGTTATTGTTCAAATCAGGCAGGGTAGAAATCTCCCACACTATAATTGACCTTAAACCCAAAAACCTAATCTATAACATTGTTCTATCAGACATAGTACTAGAAAAAAGCAACGTATTCACCCGCCACAAAACCACAAAACGCCATATTCTAGACCAAACCCGCGAACGTATGAAGTTAGAAAGACCAAACGAAAATATTGACGAAGTAATTTTTTGCAATCGCCAAGGCTATATTGCCGAGGGCAGCTATACCAGCCTATTTATAGAGCAAGATGGAGTATTCTATACCCCGCCTCTAAGCGCAGGGGTATTAAATGGCGTACTAAGACGGCATTTACTAACCAGTGAGCCTAATAAATACAAAATCAAAAACATAAAATTCACCGACATAAAATCCACCGATAAAATTTGGGTCGGCAATAGTGTACGCGGGTTGATTAAGGCAAGGTTGTTAGATTAAGCTTTTGTTAAGCTGTTTCACGGGAAACAGTCGGCTTTGCCTCTCTTTTACCCTCGACAGGTTGAAGAGGTTACCCCGAGCAACCAAGCCTTATATCACAAACCTTACCTAAAGGAAATGTTTATCCATAAAAGCCTAGCCTATAGGGGATTAAATTAAATAAATTGTAAAATAAATTGACCAACACCTTGTGAAAGCATACACAACTTCTTATATAAAATTCATGAGACGACGTTCAATAGTTGAGCGTTTTAACACTTTAACTTGAGGCCTGAAACTAAGTCCTCTACAAATATATGGAGTACACTTATGTCAAAAGTTATTGGAATTGACCTAGGAACTACAAATTCATGTGTTGCTGTTATGGACGGCAAAGAAGCTAAGGTTATCGAAAACCAAGAAGGTGGGCGTACAACGCCATCTATCGTGGCTTTTGCTGATGACGGCGAAAAGCTTGTTGGCATGCCAGCAAAGCGTCAAGCTGTAACCAACCCAGAAAACACATTATTTGCAATTAAACGCTTAATCGGTCGTTCATTCGACGACGCAGCGACTAAAAAAGACATTGAAATGGTGCCTTACAAAATTGTAAAGGCCGATAATGGCGATGCGTGGGTCGAAGTGAACGGTGAAAAATATTCGCCTGCACAAATCTCGGCATTTACATTACAAAAAATGAAAGAAACAGCCGAAAATTATTTAGGCAACGAAGTGACCCAAGCGGTCATTACCGTCCCTGCTTATTTTAATGACGCTCAACGCCAAGCCACAAAAGACGCTGGTAAAATTGCTGGTCTTGAAGTGCTGCGTATTATTAACGAGCCAACAGCGGCTGCCCTTGCCTATGGTTTAGATAAAAAAGAAGGCGCGACCATTGCGGTTTATGACCTTGGTGGCGGTACGTTCGACGTGTCTATTCTCGAAATTGGCGATGGTGTTTTCGAAGTTAAATCAACCAATGGCGATACATTCTTAGGTGGCGAAGATTTCGACATGCGCCTTGTAGAATATTTTGCCGATGAGTTTAAAAAAGAAAATGGCATTGATTTACGTAAAGATACAATGGCATTGCAACGCTTAAAAGAAGCGGCTGAAAAGGCTAAAATTGAACTTTCATCAACATCACAAACCGATGTTAATTTGCCATTCATTACTGCCGATGCCTCAGGGCCTAAGCATTTTAATGTAAAGTTAACCCGTGCTAAGCTTGAATCTTTGGTAGATGATTTGGTGCAACGCACCATTAAACCTTGTAAAGACGCGCTTAAAGATGCTGGCGTTAAAGCTGCTGATATCGACGAAGTGATTGTGGTTGGTGGTCAAACCCGTATGCCTAAAATCCGCGAAGTGATTGAAAAATTCTTCGGTAAAGAGCTTAATCATAGCGTAAACCCCGACGAGGTTGTTGCCATGGGCGCTGCCATTCAAGGTGGTGTATTACAAGGCGATGTTAAAGATGTGTTGTTGCTCGATGTAACGCCTCTGTCTTTGGGTATCGAAACTATGGGCGGCATTTTTACGCGGTTGATTGATAGAAATACAACCATTCCAACTAAGAAAAGCCAAACATTTTCAACCGCTGAAGACAATCAAAACGCTGTGACCATTCGTGTGGCACAGGGTGAGCGCGAAATGGCGGCAGACAATAAGTCACTTGCACAGTTTGACTTGGTGGGTATTCCACCAGCACCGCGCGGTGTACCACAAATTGAAGTGTCGTTCGATATTGATGCCAACGGCATTGTGCGTGTAACCGCTAAAGACCAAGGTACAGGCAAAGAGCATGAAGTTCAAATTCAAGCCTCAGGCGGTTTGTCCGAAGCTGATATTGACCAAATGGTTAAAGATGCAGAAGCCAATGCCGAATCCGATAAAGCCCGTCGTGAAATGGTCGAAGCCAAAAACCAAGCCGAAGCGATGATACATAGCACCGAAAAAGCGATTACCGATTTGGGTGAAAAAGTGTCTGATGAAGATAAAGACGTTGCCGAAAAAGCTATCGTTTTACTTAAAGATGCGCTTGAAACCGATAATTTGGACGATATTAAAAGCCGTACCGAAGAACTTTCTCAAGCTTCAATGAAAATTGGCGAAGCAGCTTATAATGCCGAACAAGCACAAGCGCAAGGTGATGCCGAGGAAGACGCAAAAGCCGATGATGAAGATGTGGTCGATGCTGAATTCGAAGAAGTTGACGACAAAAAATAATCATCAAAAAGTAAGATGATATATACAAGTTTAAGCCGACAGAATTGCCTGTCGGCTTTTAGGGTCAGAACCTATATTTTTTAGGAATATGAAATGTCAAAACGTGATTTTTATGAAGTGCTTGGTGTTAAAAAAACCACCAATGACAAAGAATTAAAAAGCGCTTATCGCAAAGCCGCGATGCAATATCACCCCGACCGTAACCCCGATGATGAAAAAGCTGCAGCAAAATTTCAAGAAGTATCAGATGCTTATGAAGCATTAAAAGACCCACAAAAACGTGCCGCATACGACCAATATGGTCATGCTGCATTTGAACAAGGTGGAGTGGGCGGGCAAAGGGGCGGCTTTGGCGGCGGTGGAATGGGCGATATATTCGAAGACCTTTTCGGCGATTTTATGGGTGCAACTCGCCCCCGAAAAAATGGGCCCGAACGCGGCTCAGACTTACGTTATAATATGGAAATAAACTTGCAAGAAGCCCATGATGGCAAGCAAGCTGAAATCGAAATTCCTGTTGCCGCAACATGTGATGATTGCACAGGCTCAGGTGCCGAAGCTGGCACTAAGGTTGAAAATTGCACAACATGCGCTGGGCATGGTAAAGTGCGGGTTCAGCAAGGTTTCTTTACAGTAGAACGCTTATGTCATGTTTGTAGCGGGCGTGGTGAAATTATTAAAACCCCCTGCGGCTCGTGCCGTGGTGTTGGCACAATTGACGACATCCGAACATTAAATGTTACAATCCCACAAGGGGTCGAAGATGGCACGCGCATTCGCTTGAATGGCGAAGGCGAAGGCGGTAAAAAAGGCGGGCCAAGTGGCGATTTATATATTTTCTTATCCATCGCGACCCACCAATTTTACCAACGCGAAGGCGCAAATCTCTATTGTCGTGTGCCAATAACGTTCACCCAAGCCAGTCTAAGTGGTGAAATAGAAGTGCCAACCCTAGCAGGAACAACTACTAAAGTTAAAATTCCCGCTGGCACACAAACAGGCAAACAATTCAGGCTTAAAGCCAAAGGAATGCCAAAATTACACGGCAAACAATTTGGCGATTTATACATTCTAGTCAGTGTAGAAACCCCCCAAAACCTAAACAAACGCCAACGCGAGATATTACAAGAATTTGCCGAAATTTCAGGCGAAAACGCCAAAAGCATCAACCCCGAAACCTTCGGGTTTTTCGCAAGAATGAAAGATATGATTGGAAAAAAGACTAAGGTTGATTAGGGGGAGCCGACTAACATTAGCCTTTTGACGAAAGGTCTTTATTGTCTGACATTGCGCGGACAAGTTCAATAATACGGCGGCGTAAGCGTACGTCTTTAATAAGTGAGAAAGCTTGCCCAAGCTGAAAACCTTCGGCGCTATTCATAAAATCGTAAGTGAAATTATCTTTGGGGTTTTCAGAAAAACCTTGTTTATTTTCTTGTTCCTCGTTATTGGGAATATTTTCAAAGAAAAAGTTAACGGGGACTGACAATATTTGAGAAATTTTATAGAGACGGCTTGCGCCAATACGGTTTACGCCTTTTTCATACTTTTGTACTTGTTGAAAGGTTAATCCTAAACTTTCGCTTAGTTTTTCTTGGCTCATGCCAACCAGCATCCTTCGCATTCGCAATCTACTGCCAACATGGATATCAACAGGGTCTGGTTGTCTTTTGTTCATTTGGGCGGCTTCCAACTCACTAAATATTTTACTCTAAAGATGGTTTGTTTTTGCCACATGAGAAAATAATAAGCAAGTCAATTAACAGAAATACACCATTTCAAATATAAAAAAACTTAATTTGTGGTTGTTGAACTTAATAAATTTTACTCAGCATTACAAAGATTGTGGGCCCTACTTTAAGTGGTAATCGTGTGTCTAAAATATCGGTTTTGCCTTTGGGCAGACTTGCAACTTTGCGCCCCATTGGGTCAAAAACAGCGGTTAAGCCTGTGTTGGCTACACGCACCATCGGCAAACCCTCCTCAATAGCTCTCATTCTTGCTTGTGCTAAATGTTGGTAGGGTCCAATTGTCTCGCCAAACCAAGCATCATTGGTTAGGTTTAAAATCCACTCTGGGCGGTTTTCTTTTTCTACAATCCTACCCGAAAAAATTGCTTCATAACAGATGCTTGCAGCAAAAGCAGGTGTGTTTTTAAGGTAAATATTGGTTGGCTTTTTGCCTTTTGATATATCCTCATTCACCGAAACCATTTTCTCTAAACCTATTTTTTTTAACAGCTTAGCGTATGGTAAATACTCACCAAATGGCACTAAATGATGTTTATTGTATTTCCCAACCCTGTTTCCGCTAGAATTAAAAACCAAAATAGAGTTAAAATATGTGATATTGCCGTCGATATTTTGTTTGTCTATAGCGCCTGTTATTAAAAATGCGTCTTGTTTTAGCAAGCTTATTGCCTCGCGCATGAAACTGCTTTCAGGTCTAAGTAAAAATGGCATCGCTGCTTCTGGCCAAATTAAATGCGTAATTTTGTTCAAGCCCTCATCTTTATCGGTTGTTTTTTTGGCGCTTAATTCTAAATACCTGTTGGCAATTGCCTCGCGCATTTCTGGTCGCCATTTGTCTTTTTGGGCAATATTTCCCTGCACTAAGCGTAAGTATATTTTATCGTTATATTGAGTTGGGCTATAATAAAGCCGTGCTGAACCACCCACCCATAAAACAAGAAAGCCCGTAAATAAAACCATAAATACCGAACGCGGTTTATAGCGTGCATCGGCAAAAATGGCAAACCCTGTGCTGAGCAATATAACAATAAAAGTTAGCCCATATATGCCCCATATGGCAGCGCTTTGCAACATTGCGGTAGAAAAATCGAACGCAAAGCCAAGTAAGTTCCACGGAAACCCTGTAAAGATATTGCCGCGTAAAATTTCGAAAAATGTTAGACTGAATGTAAAAATAATAACATTTTTAATTGGTGATGTTGTCCAAAATATTCTTGCTACCAAACATGCTAAACCCCAAAATATGGATAATAAGAGTGGCATTAAAGTAATGGCGAAGGGCAGGAGGTAAACAACCCTTTCGGCCTCGACTAAAAAGGCTTCACCAATCCAAAAAAGCCCAACGAAAAAATAACCAAAGGCAAAGTGAATGCCAACCCAAAAAGCAGGGCGAGCCGAAGATATGTTTTTAAAAACCTTACTTATAAACCCGTATTTATTATCGTTTTGTTTTTTAAGGCTTGTGTTATATGCTCCATCGAGTAACCAAATAAGGCTTGGCATGGTGAATATTAAAATAAACGGTAAATTAATTGGCGGCAAAGCTAAAACCGATAAAGCGCCTAACAATAGTGCCAATAAAGCCTTGCGCCACCCCCAAATGGTAATGCAATAGCTCGACCATGCTACAATATTATTTTGTATTTTCATGACCCGAACTGCCCTAGCCGTTTAAAGTAATTTTGACTTGTTTTATCCGCCTAGAATCGGCTTCTAAAATTTCGAAAATTGTACCTGACGAATGTTTTATTAACTCGCCTCTAATCGGAACTCTTCCTGCGAGGCTAAACACCAACCCGCCTAAAGTTTCGACATCTTCATCTCTATCATCCGATAAAAAATCGACCTTTAATGAGGCTTCTAGCTCTTCTACTAACAAGCGGGCGTCGGCTTTAAAGTTATTTTCATCAATTTTTTCTAAGCTTGGTAAATCTGCTTCTTCATCATGCTCGTCTTCAATTTCACCGACAATTTCTTCGACTAAATCTTCGATGGTTAGCAGACCATCTGTGCCGCCATATTCATCGACCACCAATGCCATGTGAATACATTCTTTTTGCATTTTAAGCAATAAATCCGCCGCCATCATTGAAGGCGGCACATATAGCACGTCACGAATAATGGCCAAGTCGCCGATGGATTGTTTAAAATCTACTTGTTCGAGGTTCAGCTGTTTGCCACTATTTTTTGCCGATGAAACCGAACTGCTAACCAGCCAATTCATAATGTCTTTAAAATGCACCATGCCTAGGGGGTTGTCTAAATTATTATCGTATATTGGGCAACGAGAAAAGCCTGCATCACGAAATATTTTAAATATATCGACAATATTGGTGTTAATGTCAGCGGCAATAATATCAGCACGCGGTACTTTAATGCTCTCTATAGTAACGTCTGAAAACTCTAGAATATTGCGTATCATCGACTTTTCTTCGGGCGAAAATGCGTTTTGTACTTGGTCATCGCTCTCGATTACATCTTCCAAACTTTCGCGCAATTTCTCGTCTCGTGCTTTGGTAACAAGAGTAGAGAGTGGCTTAAATATTTTTGCAAAAATCGTTTTAGAAGCTTGGTTGTTGTTTGACATAATTTATTAGTTTTCGTTCCCGTTAAAGCGGTAGGGGTTTTTAATACCCACCAGTGCTAAAAGTTTAATTTCTAAATTTTCCATTTCATCTGCATCATTATCATTAATATGGGTATAGCCCAGCAAATGCAAAAGCGAATGTAGCAATAAATGTACAAAATGTTCGCTAATAGGTTTGTTCTGCGTTGCAGCCTCGGATGTTAGTGTTTCATACGCCATGGCAATATCACCCAAATATGGCAAATTTTCGTCATCTGTAAATAGTGCATCATCTTCATTGGGAAACGACAATACGTTTGTTGGTTTGTCTTGCCCTCTAAACTCGCGGTTGAGTTTTTGTACTTCGACATCTGATGTTAACAACAGCCCAACTTCGCCATGCGGCATTTTTTTTAAGCCACTTTGCTTGGCAAGTATATTAAACGCTGTATCGACCCATTGATGCAAGTCAGTAAAATTGTTAAATTTTTCGGCGGCGATATTAATATCCGCCTTAAGCTCTGTCATTTATCGATGCCTTATCATTTTTATTATAAGCGCCGACAATTTTAGCGACTAATGGGTGGCGGACTACATCACTTTGTTTAAAGCGCACTTGTTGTATTTCATCAACTCCGTGTAAAATATCTAGGGCATCGACCAAGCCCGACTTTATACCTTTGGGCAGGTCTATTTGGCTCGGGTCGCCCGTAATAACCATGCGGCTGTCTTCACCCAAACGGGTTAGAACCATTTTCATTTGCATAGTTGTGGTGTTTTGTGCTTCGTCTAAAATTACAAAACTGTGTGATAATGTTCGCCCGCGCATAAACGCTAAGGGGGCTATTTCTATTAGCCCTTCTTCTAGCAGGCGCTCAACTGTTGGTGCGTCCATCATATCGTAAAGCGCATCATATAAAGGGCGTAAATATGGGTCGACTTTTTCTTTTAAATCACCGGGTAAAAAGCCAAGTTTTTCGCCCGCTTCGACCGCTGGGCGGCAGAGTATAATACGCCCAACTTTTCCAGCCTCTAACATTGCACACGCCATCGCCACCGCTAAATATGTTTTACCTGTTCCAGCAGGACCGACGCCAAACACCATTTCACATTTTTC
>CAZHCZ010000008.1:9330-42599 GCA_964531635.1 uncultured Hyphomicrobiales bacterium
CTTAAAATTGTAAGGGCTTGTTTGCAGTTAGACTTGCGCCCCTCGACCAGTAGTTTATTGCCGCGTGATGTCAGTTCGACATCTAAGCGCGATTCTATAATGTCTAAATGTAAATTATTTTGACCATATAACAAAGCCGCCAAAGCATTATCATCAAACTCAATGGTTTCACTATAACCATTATGTGACTTTTTACGTTTGTTGGTCTTTAGTAGTTTATTCAAAACTTCTCCGTTTTTTAACGCGCTGAACCTTATGTTAAACCAATTGCCCCTTTAAGGCAAAGTTTCCTATATCTTCGATTTTTACGGGTAGGATTTGCCCTATTAACTCTTTAGGTGCATTGACATAAATGGGCTGTAGGTATGGTGAACGTCCGACAAGCTGCCCATCTTCGCGCCCTGTGCGTTCGAACAATATATCCAATGTTTTCCCGATTGTGTTTTTATTAAACTCTCTTTGTTGCTCGTTTAACAAATGTTGCAATTGCGCCAGTCTTTTACTGGCAATTTCGACATCCACTTGACCACCCATTTGGGCTGCTGAAGTACCAGGGCGGGAGGAGTATTTAAAGCTATAGGCTTGGCTATAGGTAACCTGTTTAATTAAGTCCATCGTTTCGTCAAAGTCGGCATCGCTTTCGGTGGGAAAGCCGACTATAAAATCTCCCGAAAGGGCGATGTCGGGGCGGGCTTGTTTAACCTTTTCAATAATTTCGATATAAGTTTCGCGCGTGTGTCGCCTGTTCATTGCCTCTAATATAGAATTTGAACCTGACTGAACGGGCAAATGTAAATAGGGCATAACTGATTTTTGGGTTTTATGCGCGTCGATTAATTCTTGGTTCATATCGTTGGGGTGGCTGGTGGTGTAGCGTATGCGTTCTAGCCCTTTTACCGTATCCAAAGCCGCCATTAAGCCTGCCAATGTTACGCTATTGCCATCATCATCTTTCCCATGATAGGCATTGACATTTTGCCCAAGCAGGGTGATTTCTTTTACCCCTGCTGCGGTTAGGTTTTTCGCTTCGGTTAATATGCGGGAAATTGAGCGGGAATATTCGGCACCGCGTGTATATGGCACAACGCAAAATGTGCAAAATTTATCGCAACCTTCTTGAATGGTTAAAAATGCGCTGAACCCACGGGCAATTGTTGTGGCTGGTTTTGCTAAGGGCAGGCTGTCAAATTTATCTTCGGTTGGGAAGTCTGTATCTAGAACCTTGCGCTGACCGCTGGCAAGTTTACCGAGCATTTGTGGTAATTTATGATAGCTTTGAGGTCCAAAAACCATGTCGACCAATGGGGCGCGGCGCATAATCTCTTTGCCTTCGGCCTGTGCAACACAGCCTGCTACGGCAATGATTGGGCGGTCGTCTTCGGCGCGGGCTTCGACCATTTTACGCATTCGCCCGAGTTCGGAATATATTTTTTCGGCGGCTTTTTCGCGGATATGGCAGGTGTTTAAAATGACCATATCGGCATTATCGGGCGTATCGACGCTCTCATAACCTTCTGGTGCAAGCGCATCGCTCATCCGCTGGGTGTCATAAACATTCATCTGACAACCATAGGTTTTTATATAGAGTTTTTTCATTTATCTTCCAACGGGACAGCGTATAATTCCATGCGATGATCAACCAGTTTATAGCCAAGTTTGGTCGCAATTTTTTGTTGTAATAATTCTATTTCTTCGTTACGAAATTCTAAAACTTTACCTGAATTAATGTCGATTAAATGGTCGTGATGTTCGTCGCTAGTGGTTTCGTAACGCGAGCGACCATCTCTAAAGTCGTGACGTTCTAAAATGCCTGCTTCTTCGAACAACCTTACCGTGCGGTAAATTGTGGCGATGGATATGCGGCTGTCAATTAACGCTGAGCGTTTGTATAACTCTTCGACATCTGGGTGGTCGTCAGATTCAGAAAGCACCCGTGCAATGACCCGTCTTTGTTCGGTCATTCGCATACCTTTTTCAAGGCATTGGCGTTCCAACAAACTTATATCATCACTCATATTTTTCTCCAAATATATAACGCATAATAGCCTTTAACATATCTTTAATAGATAGACAAATGCATCTGCCTTTTTGCCAACTTTGAGCGTATAATATTTTTCTCTAACACCGACTTTAATAAAGTTGAATTTTTTATAGAGTTTTTGCGCTGCCAAATTAAATTCGTTTACCTCAAGAAAAAACTTATTTGCTCCTTTTTGAGTTAATGTTTCAATATCGTATTTTAACAATGCCGCGCCGAAGCCAGATTGTTGGTGCTTTTTATCAATCGCTATACTAATAATTTCGGCTTCGTTGCCTGTTTTTAGCCAAACACTAAAACCAACTATTGTACCGTTAAATTCCATTGCGCTTCCGAGATAGTGCGTGGTGGGCAAAAACATTTTTTTAAATTCGGCAATTGTCCAGCCTCTATCAAACCCTTGGCGGTGGATAGCGGCGATTTTTTCAAATGCGCTGTCATTGTGAACCAATGCCCTGAACTTAATGTTTGCATTGTCCATAATATATTAGCCTTGGGTAAAGCCAATTGGGTGCTTTTGTGGGAGTTTTGCGTCGGCAGCGCGCAAGTATAGGGGTGATACTGGCGCGGTTGCGGGGGGGTGGTTTTTGACCAGTTCACCAAATATTTGGGCATTGGGAAAATGTAGGTTTTCATCTAAATTATTATCTGAGCTGAGCAGTAGCGCCCGACCTGTGCCCAATGTGTAGCTTTGAAGGGTAATTTTTTTTGCCGCATCTTCGCAATTAATGGCTGTTGGGGCAATTATCTCCTGCCCTAAATTATTAAAACTCGCAAAATACACCTGCCCACGGCGGGCGTCTATCGCTACATAAATTATATCATTTTGTTTGAGGGGTAATTTAGCCACTGCGTTAAAAGCCACAGCCTGAAGGCTGTTAAGCGCAACAATCGGAATGGTGCGTGCCGCCGCAAACATGCGGGCGAAGGATAGAGCAATTCTTGCGCCTGTAAAAGTTCCTGGCCCGATAGTTACGGCAATTTGGTTGATGTTTTTAGCCGATATATTGGCTTGTTGCATTAATTCTTGCGCTTTTGAAGCTAAAATTTCGGCATGTCCACGGTCTAAAATTTCGAACCAAGAAAATGTTTTGCCACCACCTTCTAACGGCGTTAGGGCTACACTGCATGCTTTGGTGCAAGTGTCTAAACTCAGTTGATATTTCATACCGATTGCTCGACCGACTTTACTTCTGGAATAAAATGGCGCAATAGGTTTTCTATGCCGTTTTTTAAGGTTATTGATGAACTTGGGCAGCCCGCGCACGCGCCTTTCATGCGCAAATAAACGATGCCCTCTTTAAAGCCTTTAAACACAATGTCGCCGCCATCTTGCGCTACAGCGGGACGAATGCGGTTGTCGATTAATTCTTTTATCGCATTTACCAGCTCAGTTTCACTTTCTTCAAAAAACTCTTCTTCGTCCATATCGCCATATATATCATCGAATAAAATGGGCATATTGCTCATAAAATGGTCGATTATCGCGCTGATAATAGCGGGTTTTAAATCGTCCCAATTTTGTTCTGGTTGTTTGGTGACGGATATAAAGTCTGTTCCCAAAAAAACGGTTTTAATGCCTTTTATTACAAACATTCTTTGAGCAATTGGCGCATATTGTGCCTCGGCATCTGAATTAAATTCTAATGGCTCAAGTGGTGATATGGGCTTGCCCGCTAAAAACTTTAGTGTTTCGGGGTTGGGTGTTGTTTCAGTTTGAATATGCATGTTTTTTCCTCAACTTAATGCAGCAATTTCGACATCGCTTAAACTACCAGGGACAATGGTTACAGGAATAGGGAAAACTTCTGATGTTGCGTTGGTAAAAGACGCGACCAACGGACCAGGTCCCCCACCATCAACCGCGCTGCCCAATACCAAAATAGAAACGGCAGAATCTTCCTTAATCAGTTCAATAATTTGCTCGCGCTTACTGCCTTGTTTAATGATAATTTCGGGCATAAGTTCTAAAGCAGATTCTACATCGCTTAAAACATTGCGCATCATAGTTTCGGCATTTTCATAGGCTTCATCGCGCATAATATTTTCGACCCCCAACCAATGTTGGAAATCGGCATTATCGACAATATGTAAAATGGTCAATAATCCGCCAGAACTCACTGCACGCGATGCAGCATATTTTAAAGCCACACGGCATTCTTGCGTATCGTCTATTACCACTAAAAATTTACGCTTTTTGTTCATAATATCTTCGAAACTCCATATTAAGAGAAAAACTATAACTATATCGGTCGCGGCTATTCTTGCTAGGCAAGCCCTACACGGGTGCATCGTATAAACGATGGGTGCTATGGGCACCTTATAGCATAATCAATTCACATTGTTTATGCTATATATTGGCATTTTTAAGAAAAAAGCACAAGCTTTTGCATAAAACCAACTAAGCTATAATATTAAATGCTTGTTTTGTTAGACCATAAAGCCGACAATTTTTTTAACATCTTGCACCAACGGCTTGGCAATTGCTTCTGCGCGCTCAGCCCCATCTTTTAGCACATTGTCAATATATGTTTCGTCTTGCATTAGTCTATTCATCTCATTGCCAATTGGGGCGATTTTTGCAACGGCAAGTTCGGTTAAAGCGGTTTTAAACTCTCTAAATTGCTGACCGCCAAATTGGTCAAGCACAGCTTGTTCGTTGGTTCTATCTAAAGCCGCAAAGATGCGCACAAGGTTGCGCGCTTCGGGGCGGTTTTCTAAGCCTGCGATTTCACTGGGTATATCGCCTTGATCGGTTTTGGCTTTTTTAAATTTTTTAGCCAAAGTATCGGCATCATCTGTCATATTAATTCGGGTCATATCCGACAAAGCCGAGCTGCTCATTTTTTGCGTTCCATCACGTAAACTCATAATGCGCACAGGCGCATCATCAAAGTTAATCAATGGCTCAGTTAAGCAAAAAAACTGCTCGCCAAAACCCAATTGCTTAATTTGTTCGGCATAATCACTGTTAAATTTTTGCGCAATATCGCGACACAGCTCTAAATGTTGTTTTTGGTCATCGCCCACAGGCACGTGGGTGGCATTATAGAGTAAAATATCGGCCGCCATAAGGGTAGGGTATGTATAAAGCCCAACCGACATATTTTCCGAATTTTTACCCGCTTTGTCCTTAAATTGAGTCATACGGTTTAGCCAACCTAGACGTGCTACGCAATTAAAAATCCAGCCCAGTTCGGCATGGGCAGGGACGCGAGATTGGTTAAATATAATGCTTTTAGCAGGGTCAACGCCTGCCGCCAAATAAGCGGCTGTTACCTCTAAAGTTCGTTCGCGTAGGGTTTTTGGTTCTTGCGCCACAGTAATCGCGTGCATATCGACCACGCAATAAATCGTTTGAAAGCTGTCATCGGCTTGTAGGGTTACAAATTTTTTAATCGCTCCTAAATAATTGCCTAAATGTAATTTTCCTGAAGGTTGAATTCCCGAAAACACCCGCTTTGTAAATTTACTCATAATTAAATGCCCTTAAAATAACCACCCCACCTTATGTCGCAAATCTGAGCCTTTTTCAAGCCTTTATATATCTAACAAACTCCAAACTTTCGTTCACTTGCTTCGCTTCGCGGTCGGGCGCTTGCCCTCTTTCGTAAAAAAATGTATTTTTTACTCACCCTTTTTATCCTTGATAGGCTGTTGGGGAAACCCTCTAACTCTAGCGCTTGCGTTTTACGAAGGCTTTCATTTGTTTAAATGTTAGCGCGCCTGTAAAGTGTAAAAACACCGCGTAAAACACCGCCCCCTCAACAACAATTAAAAGCATTAACCCACCCCGCAACAAATCATTATTATCAGCACTTATCCAAGGCGCTAGGTACAAACAAGTATAATAAACCACGGCACCCATTAGCAGGCTAGCGATGCAAATCATCGGCAATGTTTTAAGCGACTTTAAGTCCAAATAAAACTGCCCACGCCTATAAAGCGTAATCGCCAACATAAATACGTTTAACCATGCCGCAATCGAAGTCGCCAAAGCAATGCCCACATGTTGCCAATATTGTGCAAATATTATCGCCATAACCGTATTGGCAACAATGGCGATAATTCCATAATACATTGGCGTTTTGGTATCGTGATTGGCAAAAAACCCAGGTGAAAACACTTTAACCGCTACAAATGCAGGCAAACCAAAAGCAAAAGCCCGCAATGCAATTGCCGTTTGGGTGGTGGCGTCTGCGCTAAATCGCCCGCGTTCAAACAAAACCGAAACCACAGGCTCAGCAATAAATAAAAACGCAACCATAGCTGGCACGGTTAACATCATCGAAAATTCCAAAGCCCTATTTTGCAATTCATTGGCTTCACCTTGGTCGTTTGCTGTAAAGGCTCGCGTTAAGCTGGGCAATAAAACCACAGCCACCGCCACACCAACCACCCCTAAAGGCAGTTGATAAAGCCTATCCGCATAATAAAGGTAAGACACCGCACCCGTATAAGCGGTCGCAATTCCAGTGCCAATAACAATATTAATTTGTGTAACCCCGCCCGCAATAACACCGGGCAACCCAAGCTTAACCAACTCGCGCATATCTTTATTAAATGTTGGCTTAACAAACCAAGGCAAATGCCCTTGCTTTTTACAATAAACCCACAAAGCCGCCACTTGCACAAAGCCTGCAAAGCTCACAGCATAAGCCAATGCTCTAGCAATATCATTTTGGTTATCAAAATTAATAAATATCAAAGCAAACAAACTGGGCACTAAAATAACATTAAGCAACACGGGCGCCAATGCCGCCATAGCAAATTTTCGAAAGCTGTTCAAAACTCCAGCAATCAACGCCATAACCGATAAAAATATAAGGTAAGGAAACATAATGCGGGCAAGCTCGACCGCAAGGCTATATTTATCGGCATTGCCTTTAAATCCCCACGCAATTCCACCCAATAAAAACGGCATAAACATTAAAAAAATTGCGGTGAGTAATAACAGCACCAACACCAAACCACTCATCGCCTCCGATGCAAATTGGCTGGCGGATTTTTCGCCGTTATTTTCAAGTTTTTTATTATAAAGCGGCACAAAAGCTGAGTTAAACGCACCTTCAGCAAAAATTCTCCGAAACAAGTTGGGAATTCGAAATGCGACAAAAAACGCTTCAGCAATCGCCCCTGTACCCAATACAGCCGCCAATAACATATCGCGTAAAAAGCCCAATACACGGCTTAACATGGTCATGCTGCCAACTGTAAAAGCATCTTTAGCCAATTTCATATTTTAGCACTTTCTATTATCATTTCGCTGCCGTTATGTTTATTCATTTGCCAATATAGCCAACAATTTGGTTTTAATATTGTCTTGTTTGTCTTTGTCGGTAATTTTTTGTAACAATAAATCTCGTACATAAAACACATCCACCACCCGTTCACCAATAGTCGAAAGATGCGCCGATGCAATGTTTAACTTAAGTCGGTATAAAGCCGAAGTTAAATCATACAATAATTTTGGTCTGTCCAAACCATTAACTTCAATTACACTAAATTTTTTAGATAAATTATTGGCAATAGAAATACGCGGTTCAACCTTAAAGGCTTCAATATTCTTCCGACAAGGGCGCTTTTCTAACAAAGACGGCAAGTGAACCTCCCCAAGCAAAGCCCTTTCAATAGTATCCGTAATCGACTTTGCTCGCCTCATTTCATCTTTATCGCCTTCAAACCTACGTTTTACCTGCACCTTATCCAACGCCATACCATCACGCGTGGTAAAAATATGCGCGCCAACAATATCCGCATCCATCGCCGCACAAGAGCCAGTAATAATAGACAATAACCGCGGGTGATCAGCAGCAATAACATTTATTTCAGTCATTTCCAAAAATCCATCGCTGGCAATACTGGTCGCCAACCCGCTTTTATCAGCTTTTTGAATCAACACAGCGTGTTTAACTTGTGTTTCCAAAGGCACATGTAGCAAATAAGGCGGGTAATGCCGCGCCACAAAGTTAAGCCGTTGTTTTTTATTAACTCTGTGGCTAGGCAACTCAATTAAAGCCTCATTAAGCTGCTTTTTAGCAATGTTTACGCGTTCGTCAAGGTCATCGCGGCTCGAACCACCAGTTAAATACCGTTCAGTCTGGTAATATAAGTCGCGCAACAACTGCCCTTTCCAACCATTCCAAACCCCAGGCCCTACAGCGCGAATATCCACCACAGTCAACACCAAAAGCAAACGCAACCGCTCCAAAGTTTTAACTCTTTTAGCAAAGTCTTCAATAGTTTTTGGGTCAAATATATCGCGGGTTTGCGCCACTTCACTCATTAATAAATGTTCTTCAATCAACCATGCCACTAGCTTTGTTTCGGCTTCGCTTAAACCCAATTTAGGGCATAAAATCAAAGCCTCTTTAGCCCCTGCGGTCGAATGGCTTTCTTCACGCCCTTTAGCAATATCATGCATAAATACGGCAACATAAAGCGCGCGTCGGTTGGCAATTTCTCCAATAATATTATGCGCAGTGGGGTGTTTTTTTTCTTCACGACCAGCATCAACACTTGCTAAAATGCCAACAGCACGCAGTAAATGTTCATCAACAGTATAATGATGGTACATATTAAATTGCATTAAAGCCACAATTTTACCAAATGGTTTTATAAACTTTCCTAAAACTCCCGCTTCATTCATTTTACGCAAATTACTCTCGGGTTGGTTTTTTGAACATAAAAGTTTTAAAAATAAATGACTGGCAATGGGGTTGGTGGTTAGCTTCTCATCAATTAAATGCAATGAACGCGTGACCAATTTCAACGTTTCGGGGTGCATTAACAATCCATATTTATCAATTAAATAAAACAAGCGAATTAAGTGGGTTGGGTCTTTAATAAAAACTTGGTCATTTTTAGCCACAATACGCCCGTAAAAAATGTCGAAGGCACGGGTTTTAACAATTTCATCTATTCTTATGGGGCGCAAACGTTCCATAAAGCGCGAAGCAATACCAACAGCTTTAATTTCTTGCTGCTCAAGCACGGCACAGAATACTCGCGTTAAATCGCCCACTTGTTTGGCGGTTGTAAAATAATGCTTCATAAAACGTTCAACGGCACGCAAGCCCCCTTGGGCAGTATAACCTAGCCGCGCGGCTAGCTCTTCTTGCACATCGAACGAAATGCGCTCTTCTGGGCGCTCGACTAAAAAATGTAAATGGCAACGCACTGCCCAAAAAAAATCTTCGCATTTTCTAAAAGTACGGTATTCACTTTCGCTAAAAACCCCCACGCCAACCAGTTGTGATGATCTTTTTAACTCGTAATTATATTTACCTATCCAAAATAATGTGTGTAAATCGCGCAATCCGCCTTTGCCATCTTTAATATTTGGTTCAACCAAATAACGTGATTTGCCCGACTTTTCGTGGCGTAAATCGCGCTCTTTAAGCTTGGCTTCGGTAAATTCTAGTGTATGACCTTTAATGACTTTTTTAATAAACTGCTCGGACAATTGTACATATAATTTTTTCTGCCCACAAATATAGCGCGCTTCTAAAATTGAGGTTCGAATGGTCATATCGGTTTTAGAATGGTCAATAGATTGCGCGACAGAGCGCACCGCATGGCCAACTTTAAAGCTTAAATCCCATAAAAAATATAAAATATATTCAATAATATTCTCGACCCGCGCAGTTATTTTATTGGGCACGAGCATTAATAAATCTATGTCGGAATGTGGTGCTAACGTCCCGCGTCCATAACCACCAACAGCAACAATGCTTAAGCGTTCTTCTTCTGGCATTTCGGCCTGAATATAAATATGCTGTTCCGCCAGTTGAAATAATGCCGCTATTAAGCCATCTTGAAAGTTTGATAATGCTCTAGCACATTGTGTGCCTTTTTTGGTTTTTTTGAGTTTTTCAAAAGCCTGTGTGCGAATATCACCGAGCATGTGGCGGGTATTTGTAATTAATAATTTACGTATTACTACTTCGTTTTTTTGATATTCTCCACCATTGTCATCAATTATTTTAATGAAATTATTTAAGATATTGGTTTTAAAGTCATCCATTAAGGCGCGGTTTACCTCTGAATAATTAGTTGGTTTGTCTAAGTTCTTATTTGTCATATTTTTATGTCTTTTTATTTTTGACTTAGCTTTTTTAATTCATAAATTAAATCCAACGCCATTTTTGGTGTTAAATTATCGGGGGTGATTTCTGTCATTCTTACTTTTAGTTTTTGGGCAATTGGGTCGCTTGCAACAATCGTCGACTTTGGGCGGGCGTGGTTAAAAAGCGGCAAATCATCTATAAGGTTTTGACGTGTTTTTGTTGTTTCATTATTCTCTAAATGGCTCAAAACTTCGCTGGCACGGGTAATTACCGCCTCGGGCAAACCCGCAAGCTTTGCCACATGAATACCATATGACCGTTCGGCAACTCCTGGTTTAACCTCGTGTAAAAACCGCACTTCCCCATTCCACTCTGCTACCCGCATGGTGGCATTTTTTAGGTGGTTAAGTTTTTCTTTTAGTCCAGTTAATTCGTGATAATGGGTAGCAAATAATGAGCGACACCCATTTTTTTCGTGCAGGTTTTCTATACTCGCCCATGCTATAGATAAACCATCATAAGTTGCCGTACCGCGTCCAATTTCATCTAAAATGACTAAAGATTTTTGCGTCGCTTGGTTTAATATTGTTGCTGTTTCGACCATTTCGACCATAAAGGTTGAGCGTCCTCGTGCCAAATCATCTGCTGCACCAACACGGCTGAAAAGCTTATCGACAATGCCAATATGCGCCGCTTCAGCGGGCACATAACAGCCCATTTGCGCCAAAATAACAATGAGCGCATTTTGCCTTAAATAGGTAGATTTACCCGCCATGTTGGGGCCTGTTAAAAGTAAAATACGCGCCTCGTCATTGCCATTTAATGAACAGTCATTGGCAATAAAATTTGGTTCGTTACGCATTTTTAATGCCTGTTCAACTACAATATGCCGACCGTTTTTAATATCGAAAATCATGCTGTTGTCGAGCTTAGGGCGGCAATAATTTTGCTCGCCAGCGAGCTTGGCTAAAGCTGATGCCACATCGAGATTGGCCAATGCGCCTGCCAGTTTGCCTATATTAACCGCAAAATCGGTGGTGGCTTTTACCAATTTATCAAATTCCTCGATTTCAATTTCTAAGGTTCTGTTGGCGGCTGTGGAAATTTTAACCTCTAACTCGCCCAGTTCGACACTGGTAAAGCGCACCACATTTTTCATCGTTTGGCGGTGGATAAAGTCTGCTTTAAAATCATTGAGTAAAATATCGGCGTTGGAAGCTGTTATTTCGATAAAATAACCCAACATATTATTATGTTTGATGCGTAAATTTTTAAGCTTGGTTTGTGCGCTGTATTTTTGTTCAAGGCCGATAATATATTTACGCCCTTGGGTTGCGAGCTGTCTTAATTCATCTAAATCGGGTCTTACTTTATCGCGGATAAAACCACCATCGCGGGTTAACAATGCCACCTCATCATTTAGGCGATCGATAAGGTTTTGGTTTAATGTGCAGTGGCTCAAATTTAAGTTTTTAATCGCCTGTGCTAAATATTCGGGTAAATTTTGGGTGGTGGATTTTAAAAATAACTTTTCGACTTTCATCGCTATTGAAAACCCTGTGCGTATTGCCAATAAATCTCTTGGGCTGCCCCGCCCTGTAGCAACGCGGGCTAAAGCGCGCTCCATGTCGGGTAGGTGTTTAATTATTTCCCTAAAGTCGCTAATGATATGGCTTTGCTCTAGAAACCATTCAATCATATCTAGGCGTTTATTAATTGTATTTTTATTGGTTAAGGGCGATGAAAGCCGCGCTGCTAAAAGTCGTGCCGCGGCGCCTGTAACGGTGAGGTCAATTGCTTGTAAAAGTGAACCTTTTTTTTCTCCCGTTTGGGTTTTTAATATCTCCAGTGATGTGCGTGTTGCTGCATCAATTAATAAACTGCTGCCCGTTTTTTGTTGGTTGGGCTTTTTTAAAATGGGCATTTGCCCTTTTTGCGTATCGTCAATATAACTATATAACCCACCCATTGCGCTTAGTTCATAACGGCTGAATGACCCAAGTTCGGCAATATTTGATAAATTATAATAGGTTAAGAGATTTTCTGTCGCTTGCCCGCTGTCGAATTTATTGGCGTCTATAACCGATAATACCGCCCCTTGCTCTGCCCATAATTCTAAATAATTAAACGCACCATTAGCCGTCAATTTATTGGCTAGTTTTTCTAAGGTCGCTGAATAAATAATTTCCTTAGCTTCTAGCCGTGCAATGGTTGCGTTAACATTATTTAATGGAATTGTTTCGCAGGCGAAACTTCCTGTAGAAATATCTACCCAAGCGAGCGATAGTTCGGGCTTTACATCATCTGACGTTGTGGGGTTTGGTACAATAGACAGTAAATAATTATTTGTTTGGGCATTTAACAAGCTGTCCTCGGTTAAAGTTCCTGCGGTAACAATGCGCACCACCCCGCGTTTAACAACTGACTTTGGTCCACGTTTTTTTGCTTCTTTGGGGTTTTCTAGTTGCTCGACAATTGCGACTTTGAAACCTTTTTCGGCCAGTTTTTGCAAATATTGTGTCGCCGCATGGTATGGCACACCGCACATTGGAATATCCTCGCCATTATGCTTGCCGCGTTTGGTTAGGGTAATGTTTAGGGCTAGAGATGCGGCGATGGCATCGTCGAAAAACAATTCATAAAAATCGCCCATACGAAAGAATAGAAGCTTGCCGGGGTTGTTGATTTTTATTTCCATAAATTGCACCATCATTGGCGTGGTTTTATGGGTCGGTTTTAAACTTTTATTGTGACTTGGCGCATTGCTTTTTTCGGTCATGTATAATTCATCTTTATGACATTTAAACTTTTTTAAGAGTTTAACGAATAAACTATTTGTTTACCACAAAATTTTGAATAACTTCGGCAAAGTGTTGTTGGTCAAGGGGCTTCATTAGGTAATCATTCATGCCGGCATTAAGGCACATTTTTTTATCCTCTTCAAACGCATTGGCGGTTAGTGCAACAATTGGAATATTGGCTTTGACACTATTCTGCATATTTCGAATGGTTTTTGTTGCCAATAAGCCATCCATAACGGGCATATGGACATCCATTAAAATCATATTGTAAGTATTGTCATCGGCTTGGTCGAGCATTTCTACAGCTAACTTTCCGTTGGCTGCATGGTCGCAACTATAGCCCATTTTTTCTAATAACGCCCGAGCCAACATAACGTTAATTTGGTTATCTTCGGCTAATAATATATTTACTAATGGCTTTTTAACCTGCTTATTTTGTGTAATTTCAACCGAATTTATAGGCAATGTTTTTTCTATAATTTGAGAAGGATTGTCTATTTTTAATTGGTCTTTAGACGCCAGTCGTTTATAGATGGATTGTCGGTTATTATCGAGTACGGGAATATCGGCAATACTCATTTTTAAATGGGCGCATAGGATAATGTTAAAAAGTGATGTGCGACGAATGGGTTTTATGAGGTAAAAATCAAACCCAAATTCAGTTTTATAACTTTCTACCATTCGCCGCTCTTTTGGTGCGAGCAATATAATGGTGCGCAATGGTGCGCCCAGCCAACTTTTTTCACATTTTTCAAGTTCTTGTAAGTATTTTTTATCGGCAAGCTCGGCATCGACAATAACTGTAACATGTGCGCCATGAGCTTGATTTGCGTTGGCAATACATTCTAACATTTCATCGCTAGAGCGGACTATCGTGGTTATAGCTTGCGCTTGGTCGAGTTGATGTTGAATAAGACCAATTTCTATACCGTGTTTTGACAAAATAATAAAATGGTGGTCAGACAATTGCGTGTCTTTTTCTGGCTCGAAACATTCTTGGTTGGTGCGTAATATTAAATTATATGCAAAGCATGAGCCTTTATTTATAATCGAAGATACATTAACAGCGCCGCCCATCATTTTAATAATTTTTTGTGAAATAGAAAGCCCTAGCCCCGTGCCTTCAAATTTTCTTGAGTGGGTATTGTCTGCTTGTTCAAATTCTCCAAATATTTTTGTTAGGTTGTTTTCGCTAATACCAATGCCTGTGTCTTTAATGGTAAATTGCAAATCGCAGACCACTTCGCCATTTTTTTCAGTTTCATTGTTATTGGCTTCGACCTCAACAGAAACCCCACCAACCTCTGTAAATTTTATTGCATTGCCGAGTATATTTACCAACACTTGACGGATACGCTTCTCATCACCGACCAGATATTGCGGAACTGAAGGGTCTATTCGCGCGGCTATTTCTATACCTTTTGCTATTGCCCGAGATGACAATAACTCTGTAACATTTTGCACCAATTTATGAATATCGAATTTGTGTGGTGTTAAAGTGAGCTTACCGGCTTCGATTTTTGAATAATCTAAAATTTCGTTAATTAATGACAATAAGCTTTCTCCAGATGTTTTGACAGCATCGGCATAATTTTGTTGTTCTGGTGTTAGCTCGGTATCCATTAATAAATTTATCATGCCTAAAACGCCGTTCATGGGCGTTCTTATTTCGTGGCTCATTGTTGCTAAAAACATAGACTTTGCTTGATTGGCGGCTTGAGCATTGTCGCGGGCAATTTCTATTTCTTTTTCAACTGCTTTATAGGCAGTAATATCGCGCCCGACCGACTGAATTTCGGTAATGCGTTTGTTTTTATCGAAAATTGCTTGTTCTTCCCACGAAAACCATTTTAGCCCGTGCGGTGTTTGTATTAACTGTATGCGCTGGACTTTGTAAGGCGGTTGAGTAATTTCGGGAAAGATGGATGATTTATCTCCATCGACTATGGGCACTATTTTTCGCCTATTGAGCACTTCATCTTTTTGAACGTCGAATATTTGACAAAATACGCTGTTTACATAGGTGTATTTTCCTTGAATATTTTGTCTGATGATTATATCACTTTGGGTGTTAACCAGCCCTCTGTATCTTTTTTCGCTTTGTTCTAAGTCCCATTTTTCGATATTTAAATAACCAACATTCTGCTCGAGATCTGCAGCAATTTCGGCAATTTTTTTTGTCGACAGCCTGTCTATACGTTGTTGTTTGTTTAAAAACTCCCACCCGTAGAGGTTAACACACATGAAAACAAACCCGTGTATTAAGCCCAATAGCAGAAAACCAGGCATTGAAACCTCTAAGAAAACTTGAACATATATCCCTAAGGCTAAGTTTATTGATAATAACATTAAGTTAAAAATAAGGAATTTACGGCTGGTTATTATTTTAATAAATGACGGAGTTTCAGCTCCTGCCTGTTCGTTTGTTTGGGGTGAGGCTTCTGCTTGAAATAATTGTGGGTCATCTTCATTTTTGAGATAGATATTTGTATTGTTTTTTTCGGTTGAATGTAATAACAAGCGGTCTAAGCCCGCAAACTCACTCTGCTTAAACCCTGAGTTTTTAAGCAAAGCATTATTGCTGTCTTGAATATCGGCTTGTTGCTTAGAAAAAAACTGTTGCATTGAATAACTTTATTTTGATTTTTCTAAAGTTTAATTCAAATTGGTTAGTAAATACTTTCTATTTGGCGACAATTTAAAAGTTTATGCAACTTTGGACTTTAGGTTGCTCATACCACGATAGTTTAAGGCTTCGGATATATGTGCAATATTGATATTTTCGCTTTGTTCAATATCGGCAATGGTGCGTGATAGACGCATAACCCGATGATACGCCCGTGCGCTTAATTTTAATTTGTCTGATGCTTTTAGGAGTAGGTTTTTAGCGGGAGTGTCCATTTGAATAATCTCATCAATATCGCGCGGTGATATTTCGGAGTTTGTTAAAATGTCGAGGTTAAACTTTTTAAACCGTTTGCGTTGTATGGCGCGAGCTTGGGCTACGCGCTTTGCGACTTCGGCGCTGCCTTCTTTTGCGGCGGGCAAGCTTAAATCTTGCGGGCTCACTGCTGGCACATGGATATGAATGTCGATGCGGTCGAGCAATGGACCTGAAAGGCGGGCTTGGTAATCATCCGCACATCTTGCCCCACGTTTGCAAACATGCCCAACTTGCCCTGCCATTCCACATTTGCACGGGTTCATTGCCGCAATAAGTTGGAATTTTGCGGGGTAATTAATATGATAATTTGCTCTAGACACTAAAACCTCGCCTGTTTCGAGAGGTTGGCGTAATGAATCCAATACCCTTGGGGCAAATTCGGGCAATTCATCTAGAAACAATACGCCACGATGCGACAATGAAATTTCACCTGGTTTGGGTTTTGCACCGCCACCAATTAATGCCGCCATGCTGGCACTATGGTGTGGAGCGCGAAAAGGGCGTACATTGCTGAGTTGCCCATCTGGCAGGTTGCCCGCAACGCTGGCTATGATGCTTGTTTCTAACATTTCGGATGTTTCTAATGCTGGCAATATGCCGCTTAAGCGCGAGGCAAGCATTGATTTTCCTGAGCCGGGCGAACCAACCATTAACATGTTATGCCCACCTGCTGCGGTTATTTCTAATGCTCTTTTGGCACTTTCTTGCCCTCTTATATCGCGCAGGTCTGGCACATTATTGGGGGTGTTTTGTACGCGGGCTATGGGGCGAGTTAAAACTTGCTCACCTTTTATATGATTCATTAAACTGATAAGGTTATGGGGGGCTAATATTTCAAAATCATCGCCTGCCCAAGCCGCTTCGCCACCACATTGTGCGGGGCATATTAGGCTTAAATTATGAGCATTGGCAAAAATAGCCGTTGGCAAACTGCCGCCAACCCGTGCGATTGACCCATCGAGCGACAATTCACCAATGGCAATAAAACGGCTGATATAATCGACAGGAATAACACCTGAGGCTGCCAACAAACCCAAGGCGATGGGCAAATCGAAATGGCTGCCTTCTTTGGGTAAATCACCTGGTGCTAAGTTAACTGTTATTCTTTTTGGTGGCAAGGCTAGACCTATAGCGCCCAATGCGGCGCGCACACGTTCTTTACTTTCAGCCACGGCTTTATCGGGCAAACCAACAATGGTAAACGCGGGCATTCCTGCGCTAATTTGCACTTGAACATCAACGGCTATAACTTGCGTGCCTATAAGTGTAACGGTTTTAATATGTGCGACCATTTTGCCCCCAATGAATAACTTTATTGAGGCGAACCTATAGTATTCTAAAACACAAGTCAAGAACAAAAACAGAACAAACTATTGTTTTAACTTTTTCTCTACTGCATCTAGAATTAAATCGGCGATGTTTATTCCATCGAATTTTTCGATTTCTCGTATGCCTGTTGGTGATGTTACGTTAATTTCGGTTAGGTATTTGCCAATGACATCTATACCGACAAAAATTAGCCCGCGTTTTTTAAGTTCTGGCGCAAGCGCTTGGCAAATTTGTTTGTCTCTTGCTGTAATTTTAACAGGTTCGGGGCGACCGCCAACGTGCATATTGGAGCGCACTTGCCCTTTAAGCGGCACTCTATTAATAGCCCCTGCAATTTCGCCATCGACCAAAATAATACGCTTGTCGCCAAATTCGACATCTTTTAAAAAGGGTTGAATCATTAAAGGTTCGCGATTTTTTTCAAAAAACAATTCGAGCAAAGAGGCTAGGTTGCTGTCGTCTTTTTTTAGCCGAAACACTCCT
Organism: uncultured Hyphomicrobiales bacterium; assembly: GCA_964531635.1. GTDB lineage: Bacteria > Pseudomonadota > Alphaproteobacteria > Rhizobiales > OSC116 > OCS116. Next base: position 26,995 of record CAZHCZ010000008.1, read on the forward strand.
GCGCCACCATTGCCATATAGTGGTTTTACGATAATGTCGTTATGTTTTTTTCGAAAACTTTCAATTTCTAATGGCGAGCGGGTAATCAGTGTTTCGGGCATTAGGTCAGGAAATTCCATTACAAATATTTTTTCGGGTGCATTGCGCACTTCGGTTGGATTGTTAACAATTAAAACATCGTTTTTAAGTGTGTCTAATATATGTGTTGCGGTAATATACGCCATATCGAACGGTGGGTCTTGGCGCATAAACAACACATCGAATTGGCGTAAATTTTCGCGTATTGGTTTGGTTTTACTTACGTGGTTTCCGACCTCATCGCGCAGTGTAACCCAATGACCATAGCTAAAAACTTGCTCGGCTTGGCAGGCTAAATCATCGACATGATAACAAAAAATTTTCGCTCCGCGCCGTTGTGCTGCCAACATAATAGCAAAGGTGGAATCACCTTTTATGTCTATATTGTCAATTTCGTCCATCTGAACTGCTATTTTTAAAGTCATTGTTATTCTCCTTCGAAATATACTTTATTGCCTTTAGCAAATTGACCATTGAAAATTATAAACACTATATTAAAAAGCATTTTTTATATGTATGGGCTTTTTCCATAATGTCAAACCAATAAAGTCAAACCTTGCATTATATTGGGCAAGTTTTTTTTGCGCCAACCAAAATTCGGCTGTCTTTAAAATTCGTAGTTTTTGTGTGTTTGTAACGCTGTATAAAAGTAGGTTTTTATCTTTTCTAAATTTAACTTCGCAAAAAATAATGTATTTTCCGCGCTTGAAAATTAAATCTATTTCGCCTGCGGAACATTTATATCTTTGTGCCAACAATCGGTAACCTTTAAGCCGCATAAAAACAACGGCAAAAAACTCAGCAATGCGCCCAATACGTTCGTTTTTTTTGCGTTTATTACTTTTCATTATTTTATCTCTAACGCGCGTTGGTAAAGTGCTTTTTTAGGCAGGTCAAATTGCTCGGCAACGAATGTAGCCGCTTCTTTAACACGCATTTTTTTTAGGGCTTTTTCAAGCGCTTTATCAATATCATCTTGTGCAATATTAACCTGTTTATTGGGTGGTCCAATCATTAGAACAATTTCGCCTTTAATGCGTTCTCGTTGGCTAAATTCTTTATAAACTTCTGGTGCGGAAAGGGTTATAACCTCTTCGTAGATTTTGGTTAATTCGCGCGCAACACTCACTTGTCGGTCGGGCAGCATTTGCGCTATAATTTCAAGGCTTGATACCAAACGTTTTGGTGATTCAAAAAATATTAGGGTGGCATTAATAGTTTTTAATTCATCGAGAATTGCTATTTTTTTCATTTTTTTATGCGGTAAAAACCCTTCGAATAAAAACCGATTGGTGGCAAGACCTGCAACACATAATGCGGCTATTGGCGCGCTACAGCCGGGTATAGGTATAAGGGTAAAATTTTGTTTTTTGCATTCGACAATAAGCTTCATACCGGGGTCGGATATTAATGGAGTGCCCGCGTCGGATATTAAAGCCACACTAAAGCCATCTGCCAATTTTGCGATAATATGCGGCATTTCAGCATCGGCATTATGTTCGTGATAAGCGAATAATTTTGTTTTTATGCCGTAAGCTTGTAATAAGCGCACCGAAATTCTTTTATCTTCGCACCAAATATAGTCTGCCGAGGCTAATGTTTCTAACGCGCGTAAACTAATGTCTTTTAGGTTGCCAAGTGGTGTTGCGACCACATATAAACCTACCGATAGCTTTTGTTTTTCTATATTTAGTTGCATAATTACCGCTCTATATTATATTTTTGGCTCATTATTGACATAATTTGACTGTAAATAGCAAATAATAATGTCAATAGCTAAGTTTGAAAATTAAAAAATTCGTTTATGGGCAACTTTAGAGTTAAATTTTATACTTAATTAAATTATAGTCGGTATAAGTTAACGACCAAAGTTTAAAGTCGGGGTAGTGGATTATGAAAAATAAAAATATTATTAGAATTGGCATTTTAGCAATTTTTGCTTTGGGCTTATCTGCATGTACCACTAACTCTCGGTTTGGTGAACCTGAATTTGCCCAACAAACGCTTAACGGCGATGTGCCTGATAGGTTGATAAAAGACGGTACTATTCGTGTTGGTGCAGTTTTACCGTTAGACACTGCCGAAGGCAGAGCCATTAAAAGCGCAATAGAACTTGCCGTAGGCAATAACCAAGGGGCTAATATTTTATTATTTACCCAAAGCAGTGGCAATGGGCGTTCACCCGGAGCGGCAAGACAAGCCGCGCGTGAGCTTCTGTCAAAAGGGGTCGAAATTATTATAGGCCCATTGCGGGCAACAAATGTGCGCAGTGTGGGCATTGAAGCGCGCGGGGCAGGCGTACCTGTTATTGCATTCTCGCAAGATATTAATGTTGCAGGCAATGGCGTTTATTTGCAAACCATTTTACGTGAAGAAGAAATAAACCGTGTGGTTGCGCATTCCGCATCGCAAGGGTTTACAAAATTTGCATCCTTTACGCCAAAGAACACATTTGGCAGAGTTGTGGCAGCTTCGTTTAGGTCGGCAGCAGGTCGACATGGGGCGTTGGTTGCTAAGGGCAGTTATCAGGTTTTAACCTCTTCATCGTCAAAGGCACAAAAGCTACAATTTATTAATGATGTAAAATCTTTTGTAAAACAGGCTCAGTCTGCCAAAGCCAATGCTATTTTATTACCCGCGGGCCCGAGCGTAAACAAACAAATTACAACAATTATGAACGGCGTTGGTTATAAAACCACAGGCGTTAAGTTTTTAGGCACAGGTCTGTGGAATAAAACATCGACCAATAATATTAGCATGTTGTCGGGTGGTTGGTTTGCCAACGCCAAACCTATTTACAGCTTTAATGCAAAATATGCCGAATATACTGGTAAAAACCCAACCTCAAACCGCCCTGCATTGGCTTATGATGCTTTAAGCCTTATTGCTCAGTTGGGTCGCCAAGCCAGCACAGGTATGCGTTTTACTCCTGCGGCATTTTCTAACCCCGGTGGTTACCGTGGGGTGTTGGGCTCATACCGTTATACGGGACGTGGTGTTTCTAGCTATAGTCTAAGCGTACAGCAAGCTGGCGGTGGTGGTTTTAAACAGGTTGGTTCGAGCAGTATTGCTGCCAATTAATTTAACAATTGTCCAATAATATAGTCGGTCAATCGTGCGCCTTCTTCGGTGGTAATTATGCGGTTGTTGTTGGGGTTATATATTAATAACTCTGCATCGAGCATCTTGTTGATTTTTTGCGAATCCAATTCATAGCCGCTTAGTTTTTTGAACCGCTTAAGCTCGACCCCTTCGCGTAGGCGTAAGCACATTAGTAAATATTCAATGCCTTGGGCTGATGGGGTTAGCTCCTCGGCTTCGGCAATGGCTTGACCCTGTTGTTCGACTGATTGCAACCATTTTTCGGGCGATAAATGATTTACCCGCGCTGTTCTCACTCCACTATTATCGGCAATTAACCTGCTATGTGCGCCTGCGCCAATGCCCGCATATTCATTATAACGCCAGTAAAGTAAGTTGTGCTGACAGTGTTGGTCGGGTTTGGCATAGTTTGAAATTTCGTAATTATTCAACCCATATTGGCTGCAAATGTCTTGAGTAATATCATATAATTCGCGTGCAAATTCATTGCTGGGGAGTTTAATTTTGCCCAGTTTGTAAAGGTCGGCAAATCGTGTGCCTTGTTCGATGGTGAGTTGGTATAATGACAAATGCCCTGTTCCCATTTCGATGGCTTGGTGCAGTTCACTCGCCCAGCTTTTTAAGCTTTGATTTTGACGGGCATAAATTAAATCGAACGAAATTCTATCAAACAATTTTTGCGCCAGTTTAACTGCTGCGCGGGCTTCATCAACAGAATGTAGCCGCCCAAGTTTGCGCAAATCGGCATTGTTCATTGCTTGCACACCGATGGATATTCGGTTAACCCCTGCGGCTCTGTAATTTGCAAAATTTTTGGCATCTATAGAGGTTGGGTTAGCCTCGAGGCTAATTTCGACATTATTATCCATGCTCCATAACTGTGCAATTTTACCAAGAATAGTGCCAACTGCTTTGCCCGACATTAATGATGGTGTGCCGCCACCAAAAAATATTGAGGATATATGGCGGTTTGGTGCGAGGGAATGAATAAATTCTAATTCTAAAAGATAGGCATCGACAAAGCGAGTTTCGTCAATTCCACCGGATCGAACATGCGAATTAAAATCGCAATAGGGGCATTTGGCGGCGCAAAAAGGCCAATGGATGTATATTCCGAATGGGGTAGGGGTGGCTTTATTGTTATTAAGTTCAGACATAAAAACTCTTATAATTTTCTGCACATATAGCGGAATTTATAGAAGCTGTATAGGGTGAAGAGTTTTCTCTCGTAAATTAGGAAAAAATGAAAAATTCCAGAGAGCTGGCAGGACGCCTCCCTTGCTGTAAACCGCTAGGCCTAGTAAAAGAAAGTTAACGCTCCTGCAAATGCTCTGCAATCACCATTTATACAGTCGCTTACGCTCCTTGTTAGTACTTGCATGCGGGCTTAAGCCCTTGCCTTTCGCTCGCGCTCACTGAGATACTGCGGGTTTTTGGGGGCAAACGAAAGGTTGGAGTGGGTTTTTACCGAACAACCGACTTCCCAAGCGATTCCAAATCCTTAAACGCTTCAACCAGCCTGTCAGCAAGACCGACTTCACAGGCACGCACCCATTTGCGGGGGTCGTAGAATTTTTTATAAGGTGTGCCGTCTTTTGGGTCAATTTGGTGTTTAAAGGCTTGGTTATGCGTATGGATATATTGCCCAGCAGGCGCTGAATAAGCAAATTGTGTATCGGTGTCGATATTCATTTTAAACACGCCATAGGTTAGTGCTTCAGCAATCTTGGCTTTTTCACTGCCACTGCCGCCATGAAAAACCAAATGCAATGGGTTGTTGGCTAAGTTATGGGTATTCTGCACTAAGGCTTGAGAATGTTTAAGAATTTCGGGGCGTAACTCGACATTACCAGGTTTATAAACACCGTGTACATTGCCAAAACTTGCCGCTACAGAAAAATGCCCAATAGGGGTTAGTAGGTCATATGCCGCCAGAACATCGTCAGGCTGGGTGTAAAGATGGTCAGTATTGGCATCTTCTTCTAGGTCATGCCCAACGCCATCTTCTTCACCGCCAGTAATGCCGAGTTCAATTTCGATACTCATATCTATTTTTGCCATTCGTTCAAGGTAAATGGCGCAAGTTTCGATATTGTCCTTTAAATCTTCTTCCGACAAATCTAACATATGGCTAGAGAAAAGCGGGTGACCATTGGCTTTATAATAAGCTTCACCATGGTTAAGTAGGTCATCTATCCACGGTAAAAATTTACGGTTTGCATGGTCGGTATGTAAAACAACGGCTACCCCATAATGTTCAGCCATTAGGTGAATATGTTGGCAAGCCGAAACACCACCTTTAACCCGCGCAATATGGCTATCGGTTATAGAAGGGCCGCCCCAAAAAGCTGCACCACCGTTAGACATTTGAATAATAATATCTGAATTGGCTTTTGCCGCCGCTTCAAGTGCCGCATTCGCCGTGCTTGAGCTGGTAATATTAACCGCAGGCAGTGCATAACCACCCGATTTACACGCATCGACCAGTTCGAAATAAGCCTTGCCTGTAACAACGCCCGCTTTAAGAGAATTTGTAGCCATTATTAATTCCTTTTTTAACTTTTTTAATATTACCCTTAAATGTTTGTACTTAAATTTTACCTATTTCTCAAGCCTCAATTGCTGTATCCATCATTTTTTAAATCAAGTTGCAGCTCGGCAACAAAATCATACCTATCGCCATGATAGTAAGAGCGCGTAAATTCAACAGCTTTGCCATTGAGCAAAAAGGAGCGACGCTCGACATAAAGCGTAACGCTATGTGGCGGCAAATTAAGCAATGCACCAACTTCATCGCTGAACAATTTAGCCCGCAGGCGTTGTAGGGCGCGGTAAGGGCGGTGGTTGCTGCGGGTTAGCACATCGTACAATGATAAGGTAACCACATTGGGCGAGGGTAAAAACACTCGTGGAACAGTTGTATATTCAACCGCAACGGGGGTTTCGCCCGCATAACGAATGCGTGCCAAGCGCGAAACTTCAGTATCTGGCGAGATGTTTAACGCCATCGCCTCTTCTGGGTTGGCAATACCAACGGAGCGGTCGAGCCATTTAACCGCAGGGGTCATACCACGTTTTGCCATTTCTTCGGTAAAGCCTGTAAGTTTAGTCATAGAATGTTCGACGCGGGCTTTAACAAATGTTCCGACCCCTTGATGCTGAACAAGCAGCCCTTGCTTAACAAGACTTTGAATTGCCTTACGCACCGTAACCCGAGAAATGGACAAATGAGCAGCAATATTGCGTTCAGGCGGAATGGCGTCATCATCGGACAACTTGCCTTGGCTGATTGCTTCACTCATCTGTTGCTGCAATTGCCGATAAAGCGGGGTGGGGCTAGTGGCGCTAAGGTTAAATTTTGTAAAAATAATGTCGACTTTGTTCATAAACATACCTTTGTTTGGGTTATATTAATATAAATTCGACTATATTGCAATACCAATGAAATACCAATTTTAACATTAAGTTCAGCTTGTGGATATATATATTTTATAACAAAAACAGTAAGTTAAAATAATTATAGTGTAAATTCACAAAAAATATAATGCAATAATATTGCATTGGTCTGTTATTGGTATATAAAATATGAGTGAGTTGTTTTAACCGCTGCCAGAGTGCTTTTAGCACAGCCCAATTAATATCTGGTATTGTAACAATCGCCCAAAATATTGTTATAATTTGAGCGGTCTTAAAAACTCACTTAACCCACCTTCGGTTGGTCTAGCCGCACCATTATTCATTACGAATAATGGGCGCGGTCTATAGTAGGGTTATTTACAAACTCCAACCCTTCGTTTGCCATCAGCAACCCGCCCGCAAGAGAGCGGAGCGAACGCACGCAGTGCTAACAAAAACAGTTTATTAAGGAAAACCCTCCATTGTTTATTAGCCTTAACCTGCTCTTAATATAGTTTTGTTAAACTTCACTTAGTAAAAGCCTCATAAAATTGCGGCTTAGTGGTTTCGGTTTGTTTAGAGTTGTGATGGAACAGTATTTATTTGACACATTGCCCGAAGGGCCTTTTTCAAAATTACGGCACTTATTGTCGGGCATAAACCCTGAGGTTTCTGTTTTTGATATGTCAATTGGTGAGCCTAAACACCCTTTTCCAAACTTTATAAACACTATTATTAATGATAAAATGGCTGATTTTGGCAAATATCCTGCTGCTTTGGGCATAGATGAGTTGCGAGCAGCCAATGCCAATTGGCTCAATAAACGCTTTAACCTTACACAAAAAGTCAACAAAAACGCACATGTTTCGGTGCTTAATGGCACGCGCGAAGGGCTGTTTAATGCAGCTTTATTAGTCATAAAAAGCAACTCAAGCCAAAAACCGCTTATTGCCATGCCCGACCCATTTTATCAAGTTTATGCTGCGGGCGCATTGGCAGCCCAAGCCGATATTTTATTTCTCCCCACACCAGAACGAGCAAATTTTTTACCTGTGTTGGATGATATTACACCTGCACAATACCAACGTATGAGCGCATTTTATATTTGCTCACCTGCCAACCCGCAAGGCGTGTTTGCTAATAAAGCCTATTTTACCAAGCTTATAAACTTAGCTCAAAAATATGATTTTTATATATTTTCTGACGAATGTTATAGTGAAATTTATTCAGATATTGCGCCAATAAGTGCGCTTGAAGTTGCCCAAAACATTAACGACTATAATAATGTTGTTAGCTTTTTTTCACTGTCTAAACGCTCTAGCTTACCGGGGTTGCGCTCTGGTTTTTGTGCTGGCGACGCTAATTTTATTGCTCGTTTTAAAAATATGCGCAACATCGCCGCTCCGCAAGTTCCATTGCCATTGCAATATGCCGCTACTGCCGCATGGAATGACGAAGAACATGTGATAAAAAATCGTAAAAAATATAACCAAAAATTTGATTTGGCTGACAAAATAATTAACAAAAACTTTGGTTATACCCGCCCTAAAGGTGGTTTTTTCTTATGGCTAAATATGGAAAAATATGGTGGTGGTGTAAAGTCAGCACAAGATATTTGGCAATATTGCGGCGTAAAATCTTTGCCCGGAGCGTATCTTTCTAGCCCAACATCAACCGCATCAGATAATTATTTGCGTTTGGCTTTGGTTGGTTCGTTAGACGACACCAAAACCGCACTCACCAGAATAATCAGATATTATTCAAAGATGGAGGCGTAACAATGAGCGAGTTTTCAGAAAAATCTCATTATAATGGCGAAAACCACGCTTTGCCGACAAATTTGCACAGTTTTTTCATCAATAGGGTTTTTGAAATTACGGGCGTACTTATTTTAATTGCTGTTGGTTTTACTATTATTGCCATTGCCACATGGTCGCCAACTGACCCAAGTTTAAACTATGCCACTTCGAGCATTGCTCAAAATAAAATGGGCTTAGCAGGGGCATATTTGTCAGACTTTTTAATTCAAACTTTTGGCATTGCGGTTATTTTTTTACTTATTCCTTTGGTTATTATGGGTTGGGACTTTACACGCCACAACATTATAAAACGCCCTGTTTTGCGGACATTGGCAGGGGTTTTTGCAGGGTTTTTCTTGGCAGGTACATTATCGGCATTGCCAACATTTGATGGCTGGCCATTAAAAACAGGGTTTGGCGGCATAAGCGGTAAGGTTACATTGTCGATAACTGCCGATTTATTCGGCTCATCTGCTCACCTTGTTGCGCGTAGCATTGCAGCTATTTTGTTGGCAATTACCGGTGTTGCTTTGGGGCTATATGCTTGCGGATTGCGGTTTAAAGAAACAATATCTGCCCTTACATTCATTAATGAAGACAATATAACTTCAGGTGCAGAGTTAGCCCGCAAAGCAAAAAACAATAGCAGCTTATTAGGCAAAAAACTGTTAAAAACCGCGGCTTATATTGGCAATTTTAAGCACCGCAATAAAGACCCATTTAACCCGCATAAAAAACCGTGGAAAACCGCCGACAATCACGCCCCATTAAACTATGAAAACTTAAGCGAGAATAATATGAAAAACACTCCTAAATTTTTATCTAAAAACACCGACCGCAATAAAAGCTATAACCCATTAAAAGCCAAAACGGGTTTGTTTATTAATAAAGTTATGTCGGGCATTGGGCGTAAAAACCAAGAAGAAACTCACCATGTCGAGCCAAAGTTTAACCCACACGCTTTTGAGCCTATTGGTCATAACCAACCGCATATTCCGAACCTTGAACAAGAAGTGCAAGCCCATTATCAAGCTGAGCAACCCCCCCAAAATAACATATATAACGAAGTTGTCGGCAGTGCTGAAATGGGCGATTTTTACGATGGCCCAAATAGTTATGAGGATTATTGGTTAGACAGTAGCATTGTAAATGCACCTGAGCCTGAGGCATATATTGAACCCAATTATAATAATTTTTCTGCACCTGTAGATGATCATCCGTTTGCGCCGAGCCAACAACCAAGTTTTGCTCACCCTGCAACTCAATTTGCCGCGCAAACCAACGCTCCTGAACAACATTTTCATTACGCACCCGTAACTACACCAGAAAGCGCGCCTATAATAGAGTCAATGCCTGTACCTGTACCTGTACCTGTGCCTGTTGCCGCATTAGAACAGCCGCGCGTTGTCGCAGATGAGCCTACTCAACCGTTTGATTTAAGCGCACCAAAAGTTAATGTTCGTAAGGGACATACTACACCGAGTGACCCCAACTTGTTTAATGGCACATATGAATTGCCTTCAACTGAGTTGTTGGCAATGCCGCAACATGATGACAATAATTCGACAATTTCTGAAAAAATATTAGCCGCGAATGCGCGCATTTTAGAAAATGTTCTGGCCGAATTTAAAATTTCTGGCGAAATTATGAATGTTCGCCCTGGGCCTGTGGTTACGCTTTATGAATTAGAGCCTGCCCCCGGAGTAAAATCGGCACGGGTTATTGGTTTGGCTGACGATATAGCCCGTTCAATGTCGGCTATTTCGGCAAGAATAGCGGTTATACCTGGGCGCAATGTTATTGGTATAGAATTGCCAAATGACCGCCGTGACATGGTCTATCTTAACGAGATTATTTCGGCACCAGATTTTAATAATGACAAATATAAACTGCCTATGGCATTGGGTAAATCTATTGATGGTACGCCTGTTATTACCGACCTTGCTCGTATGCCTCATTTGTTAATTGCTGGCACAACAGGCAGTGGTAAGTCGGTGGGTATTAACGCCATGATATTGTCGATTTTATACAAACATTCGCCCGATAAATGCAAGCTGATAATGGTTGACCCTAAAATGCTTGAACTGTCCATTTACGATGGTATTCCGCATTTGTTAACCCCTGTGGTTACTGACCCTAAAAAGGCTGTTGTCGCCCTTAAGTGGAGCGTGCGCGAAATGGAAAATCGCTATAAAAAAATGTCTAAAATGGGTGTGCGTAATATTGAAGGTTATAACCAACGCATTAAAGCCGCACAAGAAAAAGGCGAGCCATTAATGCGCACCATGCAAACGGGTTTTGACCATGAAACGGGCAAGCCTGTCTATGAACATGAAGAATTAAATTATAAAGAAATGCCTTTTATTGTTATCGTTATTGATGAAATGGCGGATTTGATGATGGTTGCGGGCAAAGAAATTGAAAATGCCGTACAACGGCTTGCACAAATGGCAAGAGCTGCTGGCATACACATTATTACGGCAACGCAACGACCTTCGGTAGATGTTATAACAGGTTCAATTAAAGCCAACTTCCCGACCCGTATTTCTTTTCAAGTGACCAGTAAAATTGACAGCCGTACTATTTTAAACGAAATGGGTGCTGAGCAGTTGTTGGGGCAGGGCGATATGCTGCATATGTCTGGCGGTGGGCGTATTGCTCGTGTGCATGGGGCATTTGTATCGGATGAAGAGGTCGAAAGTATAGTCAACCACTTAAAACGCCAAGGTGTGCCAGAATATATTGACGATGTAACAGCCGACTTAGAAGAAGATAATGAAGCGGGTGCAGAAAGCAATGCTCCAATTCCAACAACCGATAGTTCTGGTGCTGAACTTGATCTTTATGACCAAGCTGTTGCCATTGTCGCGCGCGACAAAAAAGCCTCGACCTCTTACATTCAACGACGTTTGTCGATAGGCTATAACCGTGCTGCGACAATTATTGAACGGATGGAAGATGAGGGTGTTATAAGCGCTGCCAACCATGCAGGGAAACGTGAAATTTTAGTCAATGATACGCAGGAGTATTAAAAGTTTTAGGTGATAATTAACAACCTACTTTCTTTTGCCATAATAAAAGTTTAGATTTAGATATTGATTCTAAACTTTTATGCGAGTGTTTAATGCCAACTAGAATTTTTTTCGCCATATTTTTTGTTGTTTTTAGCCTAACAAATAACGCCTATGCTTTTTCACATATCGACCAAAACAATGCTGCTATCGCACCCAATAGGAGCATAGAATTACGCCAAGACCAAATTACCACAATTAATAGCATTAGTGATTACCTGCGCAATTCAGTAACCATGCAGGGTGATTTTATTCAAGTGGCAAATAATGGAGCGCAAACAGCGGGTCAGTTTTTTATTCGCCGCCCTGGTTTAATGCGGTTTGAATATGCCCCACCAACAAAGTTATTATTTATGGCCGATGGTTTTTGGGTTGGGGTTATTGATTTTAAAATTAAAAACACTGCCGACCGTTATCCTTTGTCTGAAACGCCACTGGCCTTTGTTTTGTCTGACAACCCAGATATCTTGAAAAAAACAGATATTTTAGATTTTTATTTCGAACCGGGTTTGCTGTCCATTACCATGGCTGATAAAGCGGGTAAAATGAACGGCTATTTGACTATGGTGTTTAGTGGCGCAGATATGGGGCTAACCAGTTGGGCAATTACCGATGAACAAGGTCGACAAACCACCATTAACTTATCTAATGTTAAAATTAATGAACCAATTTCTGGTGAAAAATTTTCATTGCATAAATACTAATAAATTTATATAACATTATAAAATGACAAATTATTCCGATAACGACACACCAGACCAACACGCGCAATATGCGGAGATGCTTACCGAGCTGCCTATCATGAACGAGGTTAGTAAGGCTATTGCAACGCTTAAACATGTTGATTGGTTTCACCATGTTGGTGACCGTATAGACCAAAAAACCCGCGATGTTGCCAAAGATTATATGAATTTTTTAGGCTTTAACTATGCCGAACTGCATATTATTAACGACTGGGACGAAGTGTTTCCTGTAATGGAAACTAACAATTACCAAACAGGTGCATGGGAAGCCGAAGAGGCTATGCGCAATGTGCTTACCTTTAAAGCCTCTGAACAGTTGGCGCCCGAGGCGATGGAGTTTTTATTTTCGTTTTTAGCCGCGGCATTAAGTGAGCATATTGATGACCATATTACCGAAGTTTTTGCCAACTGGGATTTGCAAGATGAGCAACTAAAAAACCTAATGATGGGCAGTGCTATGCAGGCTTGCCACACTTATATTTTAGCAAAAACTTTTAGTAACGATAGCCAACACCCGTTTATTTTGCGTATAAAGCTTTATAGTTCGGGGCATTGGCCGTTGGGTTTTTCAGGCGACAGTTTGGCAATTTTTTAAGGATAATTGATAAAGGTATTTATAATGAAACTTCGTATTGCAACATGGAATATAAATTCAGTTCGCCACCGCATTAAGAGTGTTGAGCGGTTTGTAAAAGAGTATGATATAGATATTTTATGCCTACAAGAAACCAAAGTCCATGATGATTCTTTTCCGTTTAAGGCGATTAAAGCAATGGGGTTTGAGCATGTTGCCATTAAAGGGCAAAAGGCTTATCATGGGGTTGCTACATTTTCTAAAATACCGTTTAGTAAGGTTGAAAAAATAGACTTTTGTCAAAAAGGCGATGCGCGTCACATAGCCACAAGTTTTCAAACCCCTTCGAATGGGGAGGTTACAATTCACAATTTTTACGTTCCTGCAGGTGGTGATGTTGCAGATGTAAACGAGAATGAAAAGTTTAAACATAAAATGGATTTCTTATCCGAAATGACTGAGCTTTTTAACGGGCAAGACAATGAAAGCGCGCAAATTTTAGTGGGTGATTTAAACATAGCCCCACATGAAAATGATGTTTGGTCACACAAGCAATTGGTGAAAGTTGTTAGCCATACACCACTCGAAGTCGAAAAACTTAAAACCCTGCAAGACAGTTTAAATTGGCAAGATATGGTGCGCGAACATGTGCCGACCTCTGAGCGGCTTTATTCGTGGTGGAGCTACCGTGCGCGGGACTGGCAAAAATCGAACAAAGGGCGGCGTTTAGACCATATATGGGTTAGCCAACCATTGGGTAATAAACACACAAATATGCAAATTGCCCTAGAGCCTCGCGCTTGGGACACCCCGTCCGACCACGCCCCAATCATTGCCGATTTTGACTTTTCTTAATATTTCCAGAATTTAGGGGTAAACAATACTAGAATTGCAAAAATTTCTAGCCGCCCAAGCAGCATAGAGGCACTTAGCACCCACTTTGCTGCGTCTGATAATGGTGCATAATTGCCAGATGGTCCAATAATAGAACCAAGCCCTGGCCCTACATTTGCCAAAGATGCTGCTGCACCAGAAATTGCGGTTACATCATCTAAGCCTAGCAAGCTCAAAATTAACGCAATTGCGCCAAAGGTAAAAATAAATACCACAAAAAACCCCATAACAGAGGCGGATACTTTGTCTTCGATTTTACGCCCATTATAACGCGGTATAAACACGCCATTGGGATGTAACATTTGCGCTACATGTATTTTCATATTTTGAAAAACCACCTGAAATCGAAAAATCTTTATGCCGCAACTTGTTGAGCCCGCACAGCCACCAACAAACATAATAAAGAAGAAAAACACACTGGCAAACACGCCCCACAGTGTATAATCTAAGGTGGCATAGCCTGTTCCTGTCATAATAGATGTGACATTAAATGCGCTAAATCGAATAATCGCTTCTATATCTCTATTGCCTTGGTAAAACTGATATACCGCCATAATGGCAATAAACACCAGTAAGCTCGATAAAAACCACCGCACTTGCGTATCCTTAAACAGCGCCCATTTGCTGCCGTTTAAATATTGTGCATAAAGTAGAAATGGCAGTGATGCCAAAATCATAAACACTATGCCAACATACTCAATAGCGGGGCTGTTAAAGTAGCCGATAGATTGGTCGCGGGTCGACATGCCGCCTGTAGAAACTGTGGTTAAGCTGTGAATAACGGCATCAAAAAGCCCCATTCCACCGAGTGCATAGGCGACAAAGCACAGCACCGTTAAAACAATATATATTAAGGTAATCGAGCCTGATATCTCGGCAATACGCGGGGCAACTCCGCCAATATTATCGGTAAATTCCATGCGGAATAGTTGCATACCACCAATTTGCAGCATAGGCGCTATAGCAATTGCCATAACCAAAATTCCAATTCCGCCGAGCCATTGCAAAATCCCCCGCCATAATAATATCCCCGGTGATGTAATATCTAAGCCAATAATTACCGTTGCACCTGTGGTTGTAATGCCAGACATGGCTTCGAAATAAGCGTCGGTAAAGCTGGTGTTTTCGGCACTAAATATAAATGGCGTTGCGCCAAATAATGGCAGGCTTAGCCAAATAATTGCTACCAATAAAAACGCTTCACGTACACGCAATGGCGCTTGGCTTCCCCAGCCTGCAAATATTAAACAACCGCCAATAAAAGCCGTAATAAACGATGCCGCAAAAAACACACTCCAGTCATCATTGCCTGCCAATAAGTCGACAATAGCAGGCAATAGCATCATTACGCCAAGCATGGATATAAACAAACCAATAATTAATAAAAGCGGACGAAAGTTCAATATTCAACCTTTTAATAATATTTATCGTTAGCCTGTTTTAACAGCAAGTCTATAAACGCGCAAGGGCTTGCTCTAAATCGCCAATTAAATCTTCGACATTCTCTAGCCCAACATTTAACCGCAATAAACCACTAGTAATACCCAATTCGTGCCTAAAACTTTCATCAAGCCGTTGGTGGGTTGTCGTTGCAGGGTGGCAAATTAGGCTTTTGGTATCACCTAAATTGTTGGAATATAAAATTAAATCAAGTGCATCACAAAGTTTGAAAGCTTGCTGTTCGCCGCCTGCAACTTCAATAGCGAGCATATTGCCGCCACCGCTCATTTGCGCCTTGGCCAGTTCATATTGCGGGTGGCTTTTATGGGTTGGGTATAACATCTTATTGATATGCTTCTGCCCATATAAAAACTCGGCAACTTTTTCGGCATTTTGGGTTTGTTGTTTTACCCTAATATCCAATGTTTCTAGTCCTTTAAGCATTATCCACGCGTTAAATGGCGATGCGCTCGGGCCTGTTTGGCGAATATAAGTCAAAACTTTATCG
>CAZHCZ010000009.1:0-35737 GCA_964531635.1 uncultured Hyphomicrobiales bacterium
CGCCCTTTCAGGCGCAAGTACATTAGACTTTGATATCGATGGCACAACAACTTCTGTTGACTTAACGGGCACAGAAAACATAAATGATGTTGCAGCGTTAATATCTGAAGTAGATGGTCTAACTGCAACTGTAACAGCTGGCGCAAATGCTGGTGAGTTCAGTATCGATGTAACTGGTGATGACACTATAACAACATTTTCAGCAACTGGTGCAAGTGCGACCGCACTTAGTTTAACTGGCAGTTTAACTACTGAGTCAGCGACCACAGACAACCCAGCGCGTGCAACTCTTGAAACAGAATATAATGCACTATTAACGCAAATTGATGAGCTAACAGCAGACGCAAGCTTTAACGGTAACAACTTCTTAAATGGTGATGACCTTAAAGTTGTCTTTAATGAAACTGGTTCAAGCTCACTAACTATTAGTGGCACAGATACTACATCTAAAGGTCTTAGTTTGTCAAAAGAAGATGCTGGCAACTTCCAGGACAATACTAAAATTGAAGCCACTTTAAAAACGCTTGATACTGCAACCGCTACATTGCGTTCAACATCATCAACTTTTGGTTCAAACCTTTCAACAGTGGAAGCCCGTAAAGACTTCACTTCAAATATGATAAACACGCTTGAATCTGGCGCTGCAAACTTAACCCTTGCCGACCTAAACCAAGAAGGTGCGAACATGCTTGCATTGCAAACACGTCAATCTTTGGCAACAACAGCATTGTCAATGGCTTCTCGTGCCGACCAATCAGTACTAAGTTTACTTCGTTAATCACGATAAAAACCTATATTAAATTTAACGGAACTCATTAATTTGAGTTCCGTTTTTTTGTATTTGCCCACACCCCTACCTCGTTTACTTATTGTTAAGCATAACTATACACCAATTATTAAGGTTACTAGCCTATTAATAAATACAGTTCATAGAATGTGAGCAGTAATTTAAGCAGTCAGAATGATTGTTTTGTAATCCTAGGATAGGAAAAGTAAAATGGAAAATGTAACCCTTTCGAGTGCCGTACGCCAAAATCTATTGAGCATGCAAAGCACTGCCGATATGATGGCAAGAACACAAAACCGCCTAGCAACAGGCAAACGTGTTAACTCAGCCCTCGACAACCCAACCAACTTCTTCACCGCATCTGCACTAAACTCACGTTCAAGTGACCTAATGCGTTTGCAAGACAGTGTTGGCAATGCCGTTCAAACTATCGAAGCGGCAGACAATGGTCTTAAAGCTATCAATAAACTTGTAGAGTCTGCCCAAGGTACAGCACGCCAAGCCCTACAATCTGCAAAAGAAACAATCACTACTTTCGCAGTAAAAGAAGGCGGCGATGTTGACTTAAATATTGCTGGTGCATCAGACGTAGATGCTGGTATAACAGGTGATATTGCCATTACAACAGTAACAGGTGCCGCAACAACTACTATTACTACCGATGGCAAAAGCCTCGATGCTATTGCTACAGAAATAGCTGCAATTACCAACGTAACTGCAACTGTCGAAGTAGACGCTGCAAATGCTGGCGAATTTAGACTTGAACTTGATGGAACAAGTAGTGAAACCTTCACAATTTCAGGCGCAGGCGCAGTAAGCCTTGGTATTGACTTAGCAGCTGCTGGTGCGGCATCAGACGGTGACTATGTCGACATGAACGTTGTTGGCACTGCAACTGCAGATATTGCCGCCCTTTCAGGCGCAAGTACATTAGACTTTGATATCGATGGCACAACAACTTCTATCGCATTAACTGGCACAGAAAGCATGGATGATATTGCAGCGTTAATATCTGAAATAGATAGCCTAACTGCAACTGTAACAGCTGGCGCAAATGCTGGTGAATTCAGCATCGATGTAACTGCTGATAACACTGTAACAACATTTTCATCAACTGGTGCAAGTGCGACCGCACTTAGTTTAACTGGCAGCTTAACGACTGAGTCAGCTACAACGCCAAATGCAACGCGTGCAACTTTAGAGCTAGAATATAACGAGCTATTAAAGCAGATTGATGATTTAACAAAAGATGCAAGCTTTAACGGCAACAATTTCTTAAATGGTGACGACCTTAAAGTTATCTTTAATGAAACTGGCACAAGCTCGCTAACCATTAAAGGTGTTGATACTTCAGCTAAAGGTCTTGGTCTTGAAAAACAAGTATTAAATGACTTTCAAGACAATACTAAAATTGAAGCAACTTTAGCTATACTCGATAACGCAACCACAACATTGCGCTCAAATGCTTCAACCTTTGGTTCAAACCTATCAACTGTGGAAGCCCGTAAAGACTTTACAGCAAATATGATAAACACCCTTGAAACAGGTGCAGCCAACCTAACATTGGCAGACATCAACCAAGAGGGTGCAAATATGTTAGCGCTTCAAACCCGCCAGCAACTCTCTACAACCGCTCTGTCAATGGCTTCACAAGCCGACCAAGCGGTCTTAAGATTATTCTAAACCTAAGAAAAAGCACAAAGCCAAGAGCCTCTTTTTAATTAAAGGGGCTCTTTTTTTATTTATAAATCTCTTTTTAAACCGAGGCAATTTATGCCTAGCCCGTTAACCATAATCACCCACCCTCACCTCAACTCGTGACTTTTTGCCTTAATACAAATTTAATAGTTTCAGCTAAAAACATCCACAACCCTACCCTAACGTTAATATTTAAAGCCCAATAGGCTATAACACACTGTTTTTAAAGTATTTTTATTAGAAAAAATTAACAAAAATAAACAATTTATTAATTTTTTCTTCCCGATGAGCTGTTATTAACCAATCGTTAAGGTTAACAATTTAATTTTAGGCTAATATAGTTAATGAGAGTGATTCTCTAAGAATCGCAAACACAACATAATGAGGTAAATAATGTCGGATATTACGTTATCAAGCGCAGTACGTAAAAACTTGCTTTCACTGCAAAATACAGCAACAATGATGAGCAAAACTCAGGAGCGTTTGGCAACTGGTAAAAAAGTCAATTCTGCATTAGACAACCCAACAAACTTCTTTACTGCAGCCGCACTGTCAAGTCGAGCAAACGATTTCAGCAGGCTACTGGATAGTGTTAGTAATGCGGTTCAAACTTTAGAAGCGGCAGACAATGGTATTAAAGCCATTACACGGCTTGTCGAATCCGCCCAAGCAACCGCACGTCAAGCATTACAAACCGCAAAAGGCGATATTACAACAGCCGCCTCGACAGGCACCGACATTAACCTAAATACATCAAACGGTGTATCCAGCACCGATTCTGGTGTCACAGGCTCTTTTGATATTGTCACAGTAACAGGTGGTTTAACAACAACAATAGTAACCGATGGCAAAAGCCTTGATGAACTCGCCACAGAAATTAGTTTAATCACCAACGTTACCGCAACTGTAACAGAAGACCCTGCAAATGACGGTGAGTTTAGGCTTAATATTACAGGTAGCAGTGAAACTTTCACAATCGCCAATAACGCAGGTACAGCCGCTGTCGACCTTGGTATCAACTTAGGCTCAGCTGGCGCTCTATCAACTGGCGGTTATGTCGACATGAACACCTCGAACGGCACTTCAGCTGTCGACATCCCATCAATATCAGGCACATCATCCATTACAGTAACGGTCGATGGTATAAATACAGCCGTATCGCTAACTGGCAACGAAAGCTTTGATCAAATTGCCGCTAAACTATCCGAAGTCGAAGGCATTACAGCAACGGTTGTCGCAGGCACAACAGCGGGCGAGTTTAGACTAGCAATAGCTGCATCTGATGACGTTAGAGCATTCTCTATCGCTGGCTCACCACCAGGGTTAGGCATCGAAGGCAATAGCGATGTCGCAGCATCCACCAATACACAAAATGCCATAAGAGAGAACTTCCAAAAAGAATATAATGAGTTGCTGAAACAAATTAACGATCTAACAAAGGATGCTGGTTTTAATGGTAATAACTTACTTGATAGCCGCGATTTGAAAGTTATTTTCAGTGAAGATGGCAGCAGTTCATTAAAAATTAAAGGCGTGGATATTACAGCTACAGGGCTAGGACTAACACAAATTACTGGCGATAGTTTTCAGTATAATGGCGAAGTCGACAATACATTAACAGACTTAAAGAACGCACTCGCAAACTTACGTTCACAAGCTTCAACCTTTGGTTCTAATTTATCGGTAGTTCAAACCCGTCAAGATTTTACCAAAAACATGATGAGTACCCTCGAAACAGGCGCAGCCAACCTAGTATTGGCAGATATCAACGAAGAAGGCGCTAATATGCTGGCACTACAAACCCGCCAACAATTATCAACAACCGCCCTTTCTATGGCATCTCAAGCCGACCAATCGGTACTAAGTCTATTCCGTTAATATCAAATTTTAAGGTGGCGCAGGTTTTTTCGCCACCTTTTTTTATTTTTTAACACACAATACTAAAGGCAAAGCACATGGCATTAAAAGTCGAACTCAAACCCAACGAAAAAATAATTCTTGGTAATAGTGTTATAACCAATGGGCCTAATCGTGCTAAGTTTTACATAAATGGCACCGCAGTTATCTTGCGCGAAAAAGATATTTTAACCGCCGAAAGTGCCGATACTCCTTGCAAACAAATATATTTTGCTATTCAAATGTTCTATTTAAGCGAAGAAAAGACCCACAATCACGACGACTATTTTGCGCAAGTCAATGCAATATTAAAAGCAGCACCATCAACTTTAATATTTTTCGATGCCATTAATTACCAGATGTTAACCAATAACTATTATAAAGCTCTAAAGGAAGCTAAAAAACTTATTCTCTATGAGAAGGAACTAACAGACAATGTATAATGCACAACAAGCCTACGCAACAGCTGCCAAATCAACAGAAAGCCCGCGCGGGCGCGAAGGACAATTGTTAATAAAGTCTGCTAAAAAACTTTCAAATATCCGTGATAATTTCGAAACAGTAAGCCGCGATGATATTAATGAGGCTCTAACCTATAACCGCAAATTATGGACAATTTTTTCGACCTCAGTCGCAAGCGCCAATAACCCCCTCCCCTTACCAATAAAAAACAACATTGCATCTTTAGCAGTGTTTATTTTTAAGCACCAACTAAGCTTCATGGCTAAGCCAGAGCCTTCAAAACTAGACAGCCTAATCAACATCAACCGCGACATAGCAGGCGGTTTGTTTTCTAGTGGTAATGGCTAAATCTCTCTTTTTACGTTCGCTTACGTTCTCTGACAGCCCCCGCAGGCGCACGCTACGCACCCGAGGGAAGCGACCAAGCGCTATTTGGAGAGTACAGGTTGAAAAAAGCCACCCTAAAACTCAGCAACCCCACCTTACAAGAAGTTAACCAAGCTAATCCGCGATATCATCGAGGTCGTTTTATAAGCCACCTCAAGCTGTGTTTTATAAGCAAGCAACTTAGCACTCACTTCGTAAATATTTGCCTCTTCAACATCCGATAAAACATTCTGGCTTAAAAACACACGGCTCGAATTGCGTATTTTTAAATTTTCTAAATGTTTTTCCTTATAACCCAATTCGGTCGATAATTCCAAAACACTAATCTTGCTATTATTATCAAATAACCCAGCCGTTACCCTACTTTTTAACGCACCATACTGCGCATTAGATGTCGCACTATTGGGGTCAAATGTTTCAGCAACCATAAGCGATAAGTTTTTAACAAAATCACGCATAGGCTCTTCATCAGCCCGCACACCAGCACTAATAACACTGTTTTTAGATGCAAAAATTTTATAACTATCGCGCTCACCGCCAGTAGTTTTATCACCTTTATACCATGATAATGTATCCGCATCTGTAGCCGCTTTAAGTGCAACGGCCGTTGCAAATGGCGGGCCATCAATACGAGTTTTAGGTTCATCAAAAAACCCGTCAGCGGCTTTAACAGCCGATGCTGCTTTCATTTCGCCATTGGCTAAAAAGTCAATCGCGGCATTTACCGATGTTAAAAAATTAGCCGTATTATCAGCATCATTTGCACCAATTACAAACCCATCTTTATCACTAGTGCCCGAAGTTTTAGCGACAATTTTCACATCAATATTTTCACCATCGGGCAATATAAAGCGTAGTGTTATTTCTTGCCCTTCAACAGGTGTAGCCCCTGTAAAATCAATGCCCATACTTTGTGGCGCACCTGCAGGTCCAGTAACATTTACCCCTGTAATATTTTGGCTAACAACTCCAAGCTTTAAGCCAAAGTTATGCACTCCATCTTCGGTAACATTCACTTGGGCACCAACAGCAGCAACAACAAGCCGCCCATTGTCAAGCGCACCTAAGTCGGCTTGTTTGCGTTCATCAATCACTTGGCGCAATCCAGCGCGCGCTCCAACACCGTTTAAAATATTACTAACCGTTTCAACAGGCTGAGTATTAACATTTTTTCCCGCAAATAAATAACGCCCTGCAATGCGTTCATTCATTAAGCTAATGCCATCACTAAGGCGTTGCTCGGCTCCCGTCATTACCTGCTGATAACTGCCATCATGCAGCGCCATTGCTGTACCATTAAAGTCAGCACGGGCATTTTGCGTAATATCACCAAGTGAATTTAAAGTATTTTGCACAGTACCAAGTTGAATTTGCGCGCGTTTTATAGCTTCATTATAACCTTGATAGCTTTTAATATCAGCACGCATTCTTAAAGCAATATTTCTGTCCTTACCCATTAACCCGTAAGATTGCGCCTTTTTTCCAGTCGATAATTGTACCTGCAAATCTTGCATCCGCGCGCTAATGCGGTTAATATGCAAGGCAGATCCCGCCAAAGGTATTCCTTTAATTGCCATTTTTCATCTCCAAACACTGGCATATACTTACATACGAATAAGCATATCCATTAATTCTTTAATAACACTTACTATTCGTGCATTTGCCGCATATGCGGTCTGTAAATTTAGTAAATTTGACATTTCTTCATCAATATCCACTTTTGTCGAGGCTTCCATACGAGAATTTAATGTAGATAGTAATAATTCTTGGTTATGCAATTGGCTTTCATGGGTCGCAATACGCGATGTCTGATTGGCAACAACTTGGCGAGTAAACGCATCTATAGTACCGTTAAAAGGCGCTGATTTAGTACCAACTCCTGAATTGGCGTTAAATGTAATTGTCGTATTGGCAAACCTATTCAGTAAATCTGCAGGTCTTAATTGGTTACCCATAGAGGTTGCCGCATCATATTTAATCAATAAGCTATTGTCATCAATCAGTGCCGTGTTTAGCTGAATGCGTGAAGCAAACCCAAGCTTCTGCCCGCCACCTTCTAAGAAGTTGGTATAAGAAATTTCACCGGTATCACCTGAATCAGTAAAAAAGTTTAACGCTGTGCCTTGGCCTTGCAGCCCAGTAACGCTTTGCAAAGCATTAAAGCTACCAACATTAACCAAGCCTGCTGCTCCATCATCCATAATTTGAATATTCGACGCACCAACCAATGATACAGAAAGGTTTGGGTTAACACCACCAAGTGCCGCCGCAATTTGTGTTTGAACCGATGCCATAGAGCCCGAAAAATCAATACCAAAAACTTGGTCATTACTATTGGCAGTAACATTGTTATCTAAAGGTAAAATACTGGCGTCATCGACCCTAACAAAACTAATTTTTTGTGTAATTCCTGTTGCCGTATTGGTATATTCAAATTGCGCCACATTGCCATTTTTTAATCCGCTTAAGTCAAGGCTAAACCCAGCTGCAGCACCAGCTGTAATAGCGGTTCCATCAACCTTCTGCGTGTTAAATGCTGTTGCTAAGCCATGTGCAAGTTCATCCAATTGGTCTTGTGCGCTGGTCAAAACTACATCTCTAAGCTCTAATAAACCCGATATTCTTCCACTGTTGGTCGCGTTTTGTTGTAACAAATCAACACGGTTTCCATTACCAGATGTAATAAAGATACTCCCGACACCGCGTTCATTACTATCAAGGCTGTATAAATGTTCGGGCCCAATATTAGCCCTTTCATCAAATTCTAATCTATTGGCATTTTCATCAACCAATAAAATTCCATTTTTTGTAAAAACTTTGATAGAACCATTGGCAGCTTCTGTGGTTCTAACGTTAAGTATAGCGGCCAAATCATCAATAAAGTTATCCAGCTGGTCTTTTAAATCCGCAGTTCCATCACCACCTTGGTTAATGGTGGTTAGTTGGTAATTTATTCGCGCAATATTTTGCATTGCTGAGTTAGCGGTCGCAACTTCTTCAGCAATCATCCGCTCAGTATCTTGTCGCATTTCTTGAATTTGCGCCGACATATCGCGCATTTGCGATGTTAAAAAACTGGCATTTTCTATAACTTGTTGTCGTGTAGAGTCTTGTTCTGGTGAGTTGGCAAAATCAATAAGAGAAGTGCTTACATTGTTAACGATAGAGTCCAAAGACCCTTCCGAACCGGGTTTACCAAACAAATTGTCAATATGTTGTAAAAACTGCGTCTGAACATCAAGCTTGTTAAAAGCCGCATATTCATTCTGAACACGCGCCTGCACATAGCGGTCGACTTGCCTAGAAACCGCACCAATTTTTACTCCAAAAGCGCGGTCACCGGCAACATTATTGGTAAGCTCTAAAGATTTCTTAGTATAGCCTGCAGTATTGGCATTGGCAATATTTCTAGAGGCAACTTCAATGCCTTTTTGAGTTGCCCTAAGGCCGCCCAAAGCATTTTGTATGCCCTGACTCAATCCCATTTTTCACCTACCCTAAATTAGCTTTAAATTAAATTAACGCTTCATATTAATAACTTCTTGCAACATTTCATTACTGGTGGTTACAATTCTCGTACCAGCGGCATATGCCTGTTGCGTCACAATAAGTTTGGAAAATTCTTCAGCAATATCGGTGTTAGAAGCCTCAAGCTGGTTTGCAACAATAAAACCCGTTGCCCCGGCTAAAGCGGGTCCAGATTCTGCCGTAGCAATAAATGCACTACCATTTTGTTTCTTAAGCAAGCTATCTGCATTAAACGATGCCAACGCAATTTGCGATTTTTCGACCACCACACCATTGGTATATGTTACCGCTACACGCCCTTTATTGGTAATTGTCACAGCAGCAAGCTCGCCAGCAGTATAACCATTTTGGCCAATTTCATTAACAATAGCTACACCATTTGAATCCGAATATTGGGTCACACCATTTGAGCCGTGCTTCATCAATACATCACCTAAGTTATCACCATTAATGGTCATAGCCGCAATCGTTACATTGCCTGCAGGAGCAACCATTTGACCATTTGCACCAAATTCATAATTTGTCGGTAATTTTGTCCATTTTGTATCCGCAGGTAAAGCTGGCGCACTATCCGATAGGTAAA
Source organism: uncultured Hyphomicrobiales bacterium (assembly GCA_964531635.1). Classification (GTDB taxonomy): domain Bacteria; phylum Pseudomonadota; class Alphaproteobacteria; order Rhizobiales; family OSC116; genus OCS116. Next base: position 9,342 of record CAZHCZ010000009.1, read on the forward strand.
ACAAACCCCATTCCGAGTTGCCTGCGCCATTACTATTGCTCATTTTAGCCCAGCGCAATTGCACATTAATATTATTACCACTTTGGTCATAAACTGTCGTTGCCCCACCAGCCAAAGATTCCTTTAAAAACGTCTCTTCATTCAATCCAGAAATATTACCAGCCGCAATTAATGGTCCCGATAACAACTCCGAACCGGGAACAGCCGTTTCAGAGCTTGTTGTTCGTGGGTATGTCGGTAAGTTTAACCGATAATCCATAGTCGTCGTTGCCTTAGCCGCCAAAAAGTCTTTAGAAAACTTGATAACTTCAGGCACACTGCCCGCAGGGTTGCCTGTAACCGCATCAATCGGGTTGCCTTTAAGGTAATAACCCGCGCCATTGACCAAATAACCATCTTTATCCAAAGCAAAGTCGCCACGTCGCGTATAACGGTCAACACCACTAAAAACTGGCAAGCCATCAGCAACACCAGACTGCTCAGAAATCACAAAATAACCATCGCCATTAATAGCAAGGTTTGTATCCACCTCAGAGCCTAACAAATCACCTTGGGTATCATTGGTCGAACGCGTAAACGCCATAACTGCACCAGACTGTTGCTGGCGTGGGTTCGAAGACGAAACAACATCCATAAACGATGTCTCCGTGCGTTTAAACCCAATAGTTTGCGAGTTTGCAATATTGTCCGATATATGTTCCAAAGCAAAAGATTGCGCTCTAAGCCCACTCACTGCTGTCGTCATCGCCCCAAAAATACCCATGATATACCCTTTATCTACAAGTTAAATTAATCCATCAACAACAATGCAAACACCATGCCAATAAAAATATCTAATAAATTCAACTGGTTAGAAAATAAGATCTAAGCCCCAATAGGCAAACATGGTTACCAAACCATTACAACTAGGCAGTTTTTACCCAAAACCATCTTAGCCCCCGCCAAATCAAAAACCGCACTCCGTCCCTACAACCTGCAATGGTAAAAAGGGTGAGTAAAAAATACATTTTTTTACGAAGGAGGGCGACTGCCCGCCCGCGAAGCGAAGCAAGTGAACAAATGTTCACGCCCGCAGGGGCAAACAGAGAGCGCAAGCGAACGTAAAAAAGAGAAGCGAAGCAAGTGAACAAATGTTCACGCCCGCAGGGGCTAACAGGGAGCGTAAGCGAACGTAAAAAAGCGAAGCGAAGCAAGTGAACGAACGCGTGCGCTCGCAGGGCGCTTAGTATAACCTTAACTGCCAAAGTCAATTAAAAAAAGTTAGAGCCATATTATGGGGTCATGGTTGTGTCGCGGGCGAAAAGACATAACGCTTATTCTCTACCCTCATTTTAGCGGGCAAGCCCGTTTCCATAAATATCTTATCGCCTTCGGCTAAATTACGCCAAAAATCAATCCATTTATGGTCTTTATGTTCTTCTAAATTGGCATCAGTTAAACGAAACGGAAATGCCTGAACATGAAAGCGTTTTTGACCATTTTCAAAAGCATCACGGGCTAATAAATATACTTCCTCAATGCTTGAATCGGTCAGCGCATAACACCCTGCCGATGAGCATGAGCCATGCACCATTAAATGAGTACCAGTACGACCATGGGCGCGGTCATAAGAATTGGGGAAGCCCATATTAAATGATAAATGATATTTTGAAAATGGATTCATTTGCCCTGGACCTACTGTGTAGAAACCTTCAGGCGCTTGACGATCACCTTCTTTTAGTTTTGGTCCAAGTTCTCCCGACCATTTGCAAATATTGTAACTTTTAAAAAACTCATATTTACCGTCTTTTTTCATCCATATTTCAAAACGATTTTCAGTTTTATAAAGCCGCGCTAAAATCTCACCGCCAACACTAAACCCTTGCTCTTTAATACGAGCAACCAAATAATGCGGCAATGGTTTTTCCCATGCAGGGCTACCCCCAAACCAAAGACAGCCAGACAAAAATGTTGTCAGGGCTAAAACCATAATAATTCTTAATCCGATAATAACCCGCAAAACATACCCCACATATTATATACACATCTATGTGCATCATAAATTATTTAACAAGGTTTTGATACAGGTAATTTCAATATTAACTTGTATTTTCAAACTAATAATTCTATCACTTAATAGTATACCAAAGGTATCAAGACAATTAGACCTACAGTATACTGGCGCAGGAACAAGTTAAAAAAGGAAGAGCAACATGAAACGTCTACTTAAGTATTTAGGTTATCTAACAGGCACACTCATTGTTGCCCTATTCGCACTCATCATTGGCGGCTATCTCTATTTTAAAAACGGGCTGCCCAATTATTCGGGCGAAGTTCAATTAACAGGAATAAAGTCCCCAATCACCATCACGCGTGATAAGAATGCCCTGCCCCATATTATTGCTCAAAACATCAATGACGCCTATTTCGCAATAGGCTATACTCATGCCCAAGATAGGTTATGGCAAATGCAAATGCAACGCCACATCGCCATGGGCAAGCTATCCGAACTTGTTGGCAAAAGCGGCATTCCAACCGATAAGTTCCTACGCACTTTAGGCACATTTAAAGCCGCCCAAGCCTCCTACCCTCTTTTAACTCAACAAACCAAAACCCAATTGGAATCCTACGCAGCAGGCGTTAACGCCTACCTAGCCGAAGACAATATTCTCCCCATAGAGTTTACAATATTACAATTAGACAAACCCAAACCATGGAGAGCTATAGAATCCGCCGCTTGGCTAAAAATTATGGCGTGGGACTTAAATTCAACATGGCGTAAAGAGCTTGGTAAGCTCATGCTATCACCAAACTTCACGCCCCAACAAATCGCCGATTTATACCCCCCATACCCAGGTGATAAGCCCTTCTTACCTCCCAAAATAAGCGATATATATGATTTCGGTACATCACCAAAAGCCAGCCTACCCACCGAAATTAAAATTTCTACCATCTTAGACAATCAAGCCACAGAAGGCATAGGTTCAAACAATTGGGTGTTATCAGGCAACTTAAGCCAAAGCGGTAAACCTTTACTCGCCAACGACCCTCACCTTGCCCTCACCGCCCCTGCCCTGTGGTACCATGCCCAAATCAAAGCCAAAGATGGCAGTATAAACGCCATTGGCGCCACCATGCCGGGAGTGCCATATGTTATTTTAGGGCGTAATGAAAAAATCGCATGGGGCTTTACAAACACCGCCCCAGATGCGCAAGATTTATATGTCGAAAAAATCACCAAAAAAGGCTATTATTTAACCCCAACAGGCGAACAACCTCTCATTACTCGTGAGGAAATTATAAAAGTCAAAGGTGCTGATGATGTTAAAATAACCGTCCGTTCAACTCGCCACGGTCCAATAATTTCCGACCAATTGCCCGATACAAAAGAACTGTTAGGCAAGGGTTTCGCCCTAGCCTTACGTTGGACAGCGCTAGATGACGATTCAACAACATTAGACGCCATCTCAAACCTAGCCACCGCCCAAAATTGGCAAGAATTTAAAACTGCGACCAAGTATTTCAAAGCCCCACAACAAAGCATAGTTTTCGCCGATACAGATGGCAATATAGGCTTAATCGCCCCAGGAGCAGTCCCCATCCGCCGTGCCGATAACGAACTATACGGTCGCTACCCTTCACCGGGTTGGGATGCAAAATACGACTGGCAAGGCTATATCCCATTCGAACAATTACCCCAAAGATTCAATCCCCAAAAAGGCTATATAGCCACCGCCAATCATAAAATAGTCGATGATGATTACCCCAATTATATCACCAGCTCATGGACACCCCCCTACCGCTACAATCGCATTGTCCAACAACTAGAAAAACAACCCATACATACAATGGAAAGTATGAAAAGCATCCAACTCGAGCAATATTCTCTTTTCCTAGAAAACATTCGCCCCTTATTAGACAATGCATTAAATGGTACAGAGTTAGAAAACCAACAAACCAAAGATGCCTACACATTGTTAAAAAATTGGGACGGCAACGCAACAGTAAAAAGCCCAGAAATGCTCATAATTTCTTTATGGCTTAAAAACCTACAAGCCGCAATATTAAGCCCAGAGTTTGACAATAGAAAAGCCATAAATCATATTTTCTTAGAAAATATCTTATCCAATAAGCAAGGCATGGCTTCATGGTGCGATAATAACAATTGCGCAAGCCTAGCCGCCACCAGCCTCAATAAAACCGTCAAAAGCCTAACTGAAGAGTATGGTAAAAACATGCAAAATTGGCAATGGGGCGTTCCTCATAAATCAATAAGTAAACACCGTATTTTCGCCAAACTCCCCGTATTAGGCTCATTGTTTAATATAGAAACCCCAATAGGCGGCGGCAAAAACACAACCAATGTTGCCCCGTTTAATAACATCAATACAAATGATATAAATAGAATGTTTAACAGCTCAGATGGTGCTAGCCTAAGGCATATATTCGATTTAGAAACCACAGAAAGCTCCCTATATATCCATTCATCAGGACAATCAGGCAACATTTTCTCCCCCCATTACAAAGATTACAACCCAATATGGGCAAAAGGCGAGTATCTACCTATGTATATGAACGCTAAAAATTATGAAAAAGATGCCATAGGCACACTAACGTTAACGCCATAGTTTTTTACGTTCGGCTCGTTTTTCTTTGACTGCAGGCGTGTGCTCTGCACCTTTGCTTACGTTTCGCGGTCGGGCTACCACCCTCTTTCTTGAAAGAATGTATTTTTTACTCATCTCTTTTAGCTTCGATAGAAAGAAAGTAGCCTCGTCAGAAAGAAAGCGAGCACTCCTGAAAATGTTGCGGGTCCAGAAGTTTATACGTTCGCTTAAGCTCACTGTTAGCACTTGCGTGCGTGCTTAAGGGCTTACCTGCCGCGCGTCGTCCAACGCTTTACCATAACTTAGGCTACACTCGCGCTCACTAAAACACGGCGGATACTTGGTGACAAACGGAAATTCCGAGCTTGCTAGAGAGAACCCTACAGTCTAGCCAATCAATCCAACCGCCCCGAGGCATGGGCAAGCATTAGGTAAATTTTACCTGTTTCGCTCGAAAGATAGGTATCAATCAACATGCTGTCCCTATCTTGTTCGTAGACCTTGGTCAATAAGCCTTCAAAGTCAGCAATATAACGGTCGACATCGTGTCTAAAGCCAGCGTCATTGCGGTATTTAAAACTCACTTCGTCAAATAATTTTTGCCCGCGCAAGGTGTATAATTTGCGGGTAAATACATTGCGTTCGCCATTGCGATAACGCGCCCACAATTGTTCAGGTGCATCATGGTCAAGTGCGCGTGCCAACTCTAACGAAATAGAGTTTAAACTCTCACCCGAATGTAATTCATTACTCGGTCTTGTCGCATCAGCATAATGGTTTTGTTGTGGTTCAACCGAACGGCTACGCGGTTGCAAATGCTCTGGCAAAGGTTGGATGTCCGATGCCCGCGAAAGCAATTCAGGCATTTCCCACTTGCGCTTGTCACTTACTTTTTCACGTCCCTGACGCGCAACATTTCTACGTGCAGGTGTGGCTCTCACTGGTTCTCTACGTGCCTGTGCTGGTGCAGGCATGTTTCCACTATACCTATTATTATCAGTTTCTGGTGGTCGTGTTTGCCTTGCAGGCTGTGTTAGATGTCTGCTTGCTTCTGGCGCACTTGCCACATTGCTCAACCCGCCAACCATGCTTGCCAAGTCACTCAACGCACCCACTTGGTCATTAATATAAAGTTGCATCTCACTCAATGCCTGCTTAGCATCATCTGGCATTTTAGAAATTTGTCGACTTAAGCCCACGCGAGTGGCTTCCATTTCGTCGTCCATACGGGTGGTAACTTCCTCCAAATTATCGGCAGTACCACTAAGTCTTTTACCCGCCTCTTCAATACGGACAATAATATTAGCTACAGTATATTCATGGCTTTTGCGTAATTTAATTAGCCCTTCTTCAGTACTACCAACGGCAGTATCTTTAAACATCTGAATTTCTCTGTGCATTATTTGGGCAATTTCATTGGCTTCTATTTTTAAACCGTCACTCATATTTTTCGATTGTTTTAGCAACATTGAGAATGCCGCCTGAGTTTCATTTTGCAATGTACTTGCCGAATCTTTTGCCGCACTGCGCAACATGTTTTGCATTTTTAGGCTGCTATTTTCGGCATTAATAAATGACTTATCCATTACACTCGTAAATGATGTAAGTAAGTTGTTTATTTGCTCCGCATTCTGCACGAGATCTTCCGCCGATGTCGATAAATCTTCGTGTCGGCTTTGCAATGCCACATTAATTTTTTCATTGGCTTTTAATATAGCGGCTGTTGCATGCCCAAGCTCTGTTGTTTGGCGTTTAAAGTTACCACTAATTTTGTCAAGCTTAGCTGTCGTGCTATTACCCGTACTGCTTAATTTTTCAGTAACGCTCGATAATGTGTTGGTTCCCTTTTCCAAAACAACACCCACCTGCGTAATATCATCAATAGTTTTATCCAACCCACTTTTCAATAAATTTGTTTTACTGGCAATGCTAGAACCAAGTTTTTCAAGCCGCGTATCAGCCGTTTTTGCCAAGGCGGTAAATCTCTGGTCGGCAGATTGTACAATTTTAGAAAAATCAAAGCTGCTTTCTTTTAAGCTGTCTAAAATTTTAGGCAATTTGGCTTCTAAATCATCGCCCGTTGCCGACATTAAGTCGCGTTCCGACTTTAAATCGTCAATAATTTTATTAAAGATGTTCTCATTATTTCTATAAAAACCCTGAATATTACCAACTTCATTTCTAAACTTGCTTTCAAGAGTTGTTGCTCTATTTATAGCCCTGTCAATACCATCGCCCATCGCCGCGACTTCACGTCGAACCGCCTGCCCAATAGTGGCTATTGCTGCCCCCGCCATGTCTTCTGGTTGGGTTAAATGCAACGCCGTATAAGCCAATGACAACGAAATTTGGTGCAATTCTCGCGCCCGCCATAAAAACACAGCAACACCCCAACTTAAAATACAAGGAATAAACAAAACAGCCGAAATAGAAATTAAAATAGGCAAAGATGAAAAAGAAATAAGGCTTAAATCAATAACTCCACTGCTCAGCAAACTTAAGGTTATGGCGACGCACAACACAATCCATATTGCCGAAAAAATTAAAGCCGCAAAAATTGGTTTTTTATTAGAATCGTTTTTAATGCCTTCAAGCAATTGCTCAGCATGGGCAATATCATCATTCGCCGAATTGGCAAAAGAGTTAAAACCTTTTGCATTTGTATTATTATCCGTTTTTTGTCGCCCTAATATCTCCGAAAGAGAATCAGATGCCTTGCGTTTAGGGCCAGCTCCCAATTTTTCACGCTGCTTAGATTGCATTTTTTCTATACTATCAAGGCGTTTTTTTGGTAATTTAGCATTTCTAGGTATTTTTATACTGGGCTTAGTATTGGCACTTCTATCGTCTTTTGTATATAGTGCAGCTTTAATCCTGTCAGGTCGACCCGATTGAAATGGCGAACGCTTAGCTTCATTGGCTGCTATTGAATTGGGCGACTTGTCATTCATTCTAAATTCCCTCAACTGACTTACACATAGGTAATTTGTACCTTTTTATGCAAACAAACACAAAGGTTAATAGCAGGTTAACGTTAAAAACATGGCTATTTATTAATAAATTTAACGGTTTTGTTCAAATATATCTAAAATTGTTTCTATATGATACAAAGTTATTCACCATATTCAAATCTATTGTTAAATTGTTAATGATAGAATCCATCTCTATTACAGGAACGACATCCGTTAATAACTTGTTAGATGATTTTTGAAACTATAGGGCAAATGTTTCATGTTTTGAGTTAGGAACTACCATGTCAGCAAACCGTATTGAACTAGATGTCGATTATAACAAAACCAACATCACACCTCTAAACGAGTATGTTAATTCCCATTGTGCCGATGCGATAGATTTCGACCACCTAAGCCGCTATACAATGAATAATAACGAGCTAGAACAAGAAATTCTACACCTATTTTGCAACCAATGTGATGATTATCTTTCAAGGTTAAAAGGCGCATTAGAAAACCCCGAAGAATGGAAGCAAGCCACCCATGCCCTAAAAGGTTCATCTCGCGGTGTTGGTGCTTGGCGCGTAGCGGCAGAAACCCAAGCTGCAGAACTTATGGTCGGCGATGCACTATATATAGACAGGGTCAGCTCAATCCATGCCATTGCCTATGCCATAGACGAAGTGAATGTTTTCGTAAAAGCCAAATATTTATAGTTAAAACCTATGCCACATTTTAGCCACATATAAATCACATATACCCTAATAATAGGGAGAATTTTATATATGCCAACCATAAATTTCATAGACACTAATAAAACCACCACATCCATAAAAGTGCGCAACGGAACAAATGTTAAAGATGCCGCGCTAGATAATGATGTCGATGGTATTTACGGTGATTGTGGTGGCTCTTGTACCTGCGCCACTTGCCATGTTTATGTCGATAAAAATTGGTTTTCAAAACTTCCAAAAGCCGATGAATATGAACAAGATATGCTAGAGTTCGCCGCCGATGCCACCCAACAAAGCCGGCTAAGTTGCCAAATCACCATGAGCGATGAACTAGACGGCATCACCATAACAATCCCCACCCGCCAATATTAGAAACTCGCTTAAACACTATTATTTAATGTTTCTGCTATTTGTTTAAAACATTGAATACGTGGCGATGTTTTGCGCCAAACCAAGCAAATAGTGCGTGAAGGATATGGCTTAGAAAAATCCACATAGGCTATCCCATCATTATCTTTTCTCGCTAGTTTTGGTATAAGGGTTATGCCAACACCCGAAGCAACCATCTGACGTAATGTTTCCATACTCGTGGCACGAAATTCCTGCTGCTTTGCCCCCACAAGGCTACATACCGAAAGCGCCTGACTCCGTAAACAATGCCCATCTTCAAGCAACAATAATTTCTCTCCAGCAATATCGGCCAGTTTAATTTTTTTCCTATTTGCTAGAAGATGATTTGTCGGAACAGCAAGTAAAAATGGGTCATCAAATAATGGTAATGTTTCTAGCCCTTTATCATCTTCAAAACCAAGTGCTAAAAATGCTGCATCTATCTCGCCATTTTTTATTTTTTGTAACAATTTATCGGTTTTTTCTTCTACCAATAATAACTTCAACTCTGGTAAAGATTGCTTAATCTGCGGTACTATTGATGGAAAAAAATAAGGCGCAAGGGTAGGAAAAGCCCCTAACCGCAACTCACCAGCAAACGGGTCGTGATAAGCTCTGGCAATTTCTTTAATTTCATTTACATCTTGCAATAATTGTTTAGCGCGCTTTACAATGTCTTTGCCAACAGCAGTTATCATTACATTTTTATTGGTGCGCTCAAACAATTGCACACCAAGTTCTGTTTCTAATTTTTGCAACTGCATACTTAACGCAGGCTGGCTTACAAAACAGCTTTTAGCCGCACGTCCAAAATGCTTATATTCCGCAACGGCTATTAAATATTTAAACTTATTTAAATTCATATCATAAGTATATCTTATCGTTTGTATAAAATCAATATATTATACATATCAATAAATAAGCCTATACTAGAATAAATCTAAAGGAGAAGACTATGTCAAATGAAAGCAAATGCCCCGTAATGCACGGAGAAAACAAACATAAATCAACGGGAACAACTGCCAACCAACATTGGTGGCCAAACCAATTGAATTTAAAAATGCTTCATCAAAACTCCGCAGAAGCCGACCCAATGGGTAAAAATTTCGACTATGCTAAGGAATTTAATAGTATAGATTTAGATATTTTAGCAAAAGATGTCGATGCCATAATGACCGATTCAAAAGACTGGTGGCCAGCCGATTACGGACATTATGGGCCTTTATTCATTCGTATGGCGTGGCACAGCGCAGGCACATACCGCATTCAAGATGGTCGTGGCGGCGCATCTTCTGGTTCGCAACGGTTTGCCCCACTAAACAGCTGGCCTGATAATGGCAACCTCGATAAGGCCCGTAGGTTATTATGGCCAATTAAACAAAAATATGGGCGCAAACTCTCTTGGGCAGACTTAATGATTTTTGCAGGCAACCGCGCGCTTGAAACAATGGGCTTAAAAACATTCGGTTTTGCAGGTGGACGTGTAGATATTTGGGAACCAGAAGAAGATATTTATTGGGGTCCAGAAGCAGAATGGCTCGGAGATCAACGCCATACAGATGACCGCGAACTTGACGCCCCACTTAGCGCAGTACAAATGGGCTTAATTTATGTCAACCCCGAAGGTCCAAACGGCAACCCCGACCCACTCGCCTCGGCGCGTGATATTCGCGAAACATTTGCCCGCATGGCAATGAATGACGAAGAAACAGTGGCGCTTACAGCAGGCGGGCATACTTTTGGCAAAGCCCATGGTGCTGCTAACCCAGATAAATATGTTGGCAAAGAACCTGAAGCCGCAACTATGCAAGAACAAGGTCTGGGTTGGAAGCAAAGCTTCGGCACAGGAAAAGCCAGTGAAATGACCACCAGTGGCGTTGAAGGCGCATGGACAGCAAACCCAATAAAATGGGATAATGGCTATTATGATGCCCTTTTTGGCAATGAATGGGAGCTCACAAAAAGCCCAGCAGGCGCTCAACAATGGACACCGACAAAGGCTTCAAATGCCGATATGGCACCAGATGCAAGCGACCCATCACTTTCAAAACCGCTCATGATGACAACCGCCGATATGGCAATGAAGATGGACCCAATCTATGAAAAAATCTCGCGTCACTTCCACCAAAACCCCGACGCATTGGCCAAAGCTTTTGCAAAAGCATGGTATAAATTAACGCACCGCGATATGGGGCCACTAAGCCGCTATATCGGCTCTATGGTGCCCGCGGAAGAGCTGTTATGGCAAGACCCTATCCCTGTAGTTGCCCATAAATTAATTGACGAAAAAGAAATTGAGCAGCTCAAGAAAACTATTCTAGCCTCTGAACTTTCTGTATCTCAACTGGTTTCAACCGCGTGGGCATCGGCCTCAACATTTAGAGGCTCAGACAAACGCGGCGGTGCAAACGGAGCGCGCATTAGCCTAGAACCGCAAAAAAATTGGGAGGTCAATAACCCAACACAACTTAACAAAACCATAGATATTTTCAAAAATATTATGGCAAATTTTAATGAAAATTCCGATAAAGCACAAGTATCCCTAGCCGACCTTATTGTCTTAGGAGGCTGTGCCGCCATTGAAAAAGCGACCGAAGATGCAGGCGAAAAAACCAAAGTCGCTTTCAGCCCAGGGCGAACAGATGCAACCCAAGCCCAAACAGATGTAGAATCTTTTGCAGTGCTTGAGCCAAAAATAGATGGCTTTCGCAACTATAGCGCAAAGCATGCCCTAAGGCCTGCCGAAGATTCTCTAGTCGATAAAGCCCAACTGCTCACCCTAACAGCACCACAAATGGCAGTTCTAGTCGGCGGTCTACGAGTTTTAGGCGTCAATGCAAACAATTCCAAACATGGTGTATTTACCGACAGGGTCGGCGTGTTGACCAACGACTTTTTTGTCAACCTACTCAACATGGACACACGTTGGAAAGCAACCTCCAAAGCCGACGATATATTCGAAGGACGCGACCGTGCAACAGGCAATATCAAATGGACAGCAACACGCAATGATTTAGTTTTTGGTTCAAACTCAATCCTACGTGCAGTTGCCGAAGTTTACGGTTGTAACGATGCCAATAAAATGTTCACCCATGATTTTATAACCGCATGGAATAAAGTAATGAATCTCGACCGCTTTGATTTGGCTTAATCCAGTAGTATTTTCATACTTGGCACAAATAACGACGGCATCAACTCTGAGTTGAAGTCGTTTGTTAAAAGAATAAAGATGGTTTTTTCCTCAGGCAAATAAATCATATCCCCTAAAAACCCAGCTGTTGAACCATTATGCCCCCACGCGATGCCAAAATCTGTTTCAGATTCTGAAACACCTAACCCATAATTTGCATTGGGAATAAAATCTAGCATTTGAGCAAGAGAAGAGTTCGATAAAAGGTTCTTGTCTAAAAAAACAGCAGTAAGAAAAGCGGCCAATCCTTCAGCATCTGAAATAAGCCCCCCGTCACCAAAGCCTAGCGCATCATTAATTTCAGTAATATCTTCACCATCGTCATACCCGCGAACTTTTAGCCCGCCGAAACCACCTGAACGCGGTTCTTGTTTTTCCATAAAGGTATTTTTTAAACCTAAGGGCTTATGAATCAAACGTCGCATTTCAGCAGCCAATGAAGTTCCACTAACCTTAGCAACAATCATATCTAGCAAAATATAATTTGTATTAGAATATTCCCAGCCTGTTCCGGGGGCAAAGCTTGCTTTAGCTTCGAATGCATATTCTAACAATTCTTCTGGACGCCAAAAAGAGCGATTAGGTCTGTCTTCAACATCTATAGTATAGTCATCACTCTCTGTATAATTGTAAATGCCACTGGTCATGTTCAGCAGTTGTCGAATGGTTATTACATCACTATTTTTAATTCCCATTAAAACACTGTTGGGCAGATAATTGTCTATGGTTGCGTCTAAATCAATTTTTTCTTCTTCGCTTAGTTTAAGAAAAGTAGCGCCTACAAACATTTTGGTTATGCTACCAATGCGCAACAGATCTGTAGAGCGCATAGGAGTTTGCAACTTAATGTTCGCAGTGCCACTGGCACCAATCCATAATAAAGAAGGGCTTTGAACCAACATAACGGCACCAGATGTGCCCGTTTCAACAAGGCATTCATCCAACAATGTCTGCAAGCGTTGTTCCACTGAGCCCTCATCAACAATAGAGCATTCAAATGCGTCATTTTCGGTTGCGCTAATACTATTAGCCATAAGCAAAAAATATGCTATTGTAAAAAAATATTTAAATAATTTCAATGCTTTCTCCTATAAAATACATTAACTTTAGTTTTTAGAATACAGTAAATTTAGCATTCAACGCAAAGTCCACTTTACCAAATCAACGCTCATCTGCTTAAAAGCATCATTAAATGCCAGCGCAATATTTTCACGGGTTTCGGTCTTAATTTCGACAATTTTGGTAATTCTAGTCGAGCGTACAACCTTAGCCGACCGTTCCGATATTAACTTAGCAAAAACTACAACCTTAACCCGCAATGGTTTATTTGCAGTTTTATTAACTAACAAGCTCGGCTCAATCTGAAAATCTCTAATTTCCAATACCAAATCATATTGGCTGTCAAATCCATCAGCCCGCGCACCAACCGACCTTAAACGTTTGCTATCCTCAAACGCCTGTATTACGCGTCGCTGAATAAGCTTAGGAATACGGTCAGACCAAATAATATCACTATAATATTGAATTAAAACAGGTGTCGGGCGCACCAACACTTTTTCACTGTCCAAAACATTAGAAGCCTTAGGCTCACTAACCGATAGGCTAAACCCTACAGGTCGTCCCTTAAGTAGAGTTTCGTCCACAGGCACAAGGTCAAAAATCAAAGCATTTTCAACAGGTGTTAAAGACGCGCAGGCCGATAACCCTAAAAACGCAACACCAACAACCATCATTCTAAATTTATTAAACATTTTACAACTCATACAAAAACTCATCACAATATACACAACTCAAACAAACTAATCCATAAAATAAACATTAATTCTAATTGGGGTTATATTTAGGTGCAGCTTTATCGCCAAATAAAAAGCGTTGTGGGTTGGTTTCTATCTGCCTAATCAGGCGGTTAAAACTGCGCATTGTCTGAGCTGCCTCTTTTAATAACAGTTCCGTATCCTTAAGCCCTTTATTGGTAAACCTGTTAACTCCGGGTTCAGAAGAAGTCACAATTCTTTCCAAGCTTTCAGCGGTTTTGGCAAAACTTTCCGCCGCTTTAGATATATTGTCCAACGCACCACGCACCGATGTTGTAGTATCACCCGCTTCGGCATTAATAAGTTGGTCAATTGTTTGCGCCAATTTTTTGTACTCAGCAATGGTCGCATTTAACTCCATAACTGTCGGAGTAATTTGCTTGGCTATATCATTGGTAATTTCCGCAACATTGCTCGTAATATTGGTAACATCTTGCGAAACTTTAATAGAGTTTTTAGTAATTTCTTGCACGTCTTTTAAAATTTTATCAACATCACCCGTTCTATCAATTAAAAAACTCAAGCCTTTCTCCACGGCTTCGAGCGATTTACCAACAGTCGTATTATTCTGCGCAATCACATCATCAAGGCGCGAAATTAAAAGGTTAACATTACGCAATATATCAGGAACTGTTTCCAACGCTTGAGTAATTTGCGAACGTTCAACGTTAATTGTTGGCAATTCTTCACCCAGTTTTGCCACTAATAACTCTGCGGTGTCATCTAAAACATCCAACTCAATGCCAAAACCACTTACCCCCTGCAAGCTAATGCTGGCTTTTGTGGTCGTTCTAACAATAATTTCACTATTAACAGCAATAATCGCCCGCACTTTAGTAATATCGGTCGGGTGCAATCCAATGCTTTCAAGCCGCCCAATAGGAATACCCTTAATAGTCACGTCCGATTTAACGGCAAGACCACTCGCTGCTTCCTCAAAGTCAATATTATAATAATTATAGCTTTCTGTAGAACTAAATTTGCCAAGCCAAAATACGCTCGAAGCTAAAAATGCAAACATAACAATAACAAATAAACCAATATAAACATGGTGCGCTTTGGTTTCCATTATACCCTCACTATAGAATTTTGCACTTGACGACCGCGTGGGCCACTAAAATATTCTTGCACCCATGGGTGGTTAAATTTTAAAATTTCATCCAACTTACCATCCACAATCACCTGCCCATCGGCCAATACAGCCACATTCTCGCATATTTTGAATATACTGTCCAAGTCATGGGTAATCATTACCACACTTATGCCCAATGCGGCTGTTAAATCAAGCAATAACTCATCAAATTTATTCGCGCCAATTGGGTCAAGCCCAGCGGTTGGCTCGTCTAAAAATAAAACATCAGGGTCAAGTGCCAATGCCCGCGCTAAAGCAACACGTTTGCGCATCCCGCCCGATAATTGCGAAGGCATTAAATGCGCTACATTGGCATCAAGCCCGACTAAGAATATCTTCATAAACGCTAACTCTTGGGCAAACTGCTCAGAAATACCCAATTGTTCTTTCATCGGCAGTTTAATATTATCCAAAACACTTAAAGATGAAAATAGCGCACCATCTTGAAACAAAACGCCCCATTTGCGCGCCAAACCAAGCCCATCTTTGCTTTCCGAAAATGGGTCAACACCCAAAACTTTAACACGGCCCCCTTCGGGCTTTTTTAAACCCGTAATTGTCCGCAATAAAACCGATTTTCCAGTACCAGAGCCACCAACAATGCCCGTCACCACACCCTTTTCAATAGTCAAATTAAGCCCGTCATGCACAATATTATCGCCAAATTGGCTCAGTAAATTTTCAACAATAATAATGGGTTCAACTGCAATAGTTTCTATACTCATCACCACGCCCCATAATTAACTTGAGTAAAATAAATAGCGATAACAGAATCAATAATAATCACCATAAACAAGCCCTTAACTACCGATATTGTAGTATGATGTCCAAGCGAAGCAGCACTATTTTTAACCTTCATACCTTCAGCACACGCCACCATTACCAAGCCAACAGCAATAAATGGTGTTTTAACCATAGCCGTTCCAATATCCGCAATTAAAACCGTATTATAAATTGCATTCACAAATATCTCAAACGGCATATCATAACGAATATTCAATAAAACCGCACTGCCCGCGAAACCAGCAAGAATAGCAACAAAAGTTAATATCGGCAAAGAAATCAACATAGCCATAACCCGCGGCATCACTAAAAACCGCAATCGGTCAAGCCCGATAACCTGCATAGCATCAATTTCTTCATTCATCCGCATCGAGCCAATTTCGGCAGTAATAGACGATGAACTGCGCCCAGCAACTAACATTCCTGTAAGTAAAATACTGGTTTCACGCGCCGTAACCATGCCAATAAAACCAACAACCAATTCCTCAGCACCAAATATAGCCAAGCGCACAGCAGCCTGTTCGGTCAACACCGCGCCCACCATAAAACTTACCGCCGCCACAATCGCCAGTGCAGGAATTGTCATATTTTGTATATGAAAAACCATAGAAGTGAACTTAAACTCATGTGGCTTTTTTATTATCTGCCCCAAACCAACAATAAACAAACCAAACAACTGAAAAAATTCAACAAAAGATTTGAAAATATGCAAACTCGCGATACCAAGTCGCTCAATAAAGTCTATAGGCCGAAACAGGCGTTTGGCTTTATGCGGCACTTCAACATTAAACTGCTCAAGTTTTTTTAATAAACTCGTCAATTCAGGCGGAAAATCAACAAAATTAACCACAGCATCGGGGTCAGTTTTTAACACCAAACCTATAAGTTTTTTCAATATAAAAACTGCAGATGTATCAACAGTTTCAATATCTTTTGCATAAATAACAAACTCAATTTTACGCCCAAGTTGTTTTAACCCACCATTAAATTTTTTAAATAGAACCTTCTCCACTTCCCCAAGCCGAGACAATGTCCAGCGACCATAAAGGTACAATTCAACCTTATGTTCCTGAAAATGAATTTTATATAAATCTCTATCCATAAGTTCTTTTACAAATCAAAAATACAATAATACAGCTATAATATACTTTTAAAACAAATACCGCATTTATTTTCATCAATTGCCTTTTAAAAATCTAATTTTTCTCCATCCCAAATAAATTTAAGCCCTAAAGCAATTATCAAGCCCAAAACGCCCAAACCCACAGAAAACCAATATGAAAGTGCAAAATATTCGGCATACAAAAAGCCCGCAACCAACAACGCTAGAGCAAGAAAAATTCCACCTAAGCTTGCGTTTATCGCCATAGCGGTCGCTATTAAATGCTCTGGCACGCTGCGTGTAATCAAGTACACACCCGCTAAAAATGAAGCCGCAAAAGTAAAGGCGTGTAGGCTTTGCGCAAAAAATAACAAATATAGTGGCGGATCAAATACGGTTATACCCCATCGTATAACCGCTGCCAAACCACAAAGAATCAACAATTTTCTAGGTCCAAAATATTCAATAAATTTAGCAGAAAACACAAACAACAGAACCTCAGCAAGCACCCCCGCTCCCCATAACATTCCAATAAGCCGCTCCGAATAGCCAATCCGCTGCCAATGAATAACCGAAAACCCATAATAAACCGCGTGCGATGCAAATATAATCGAAACCACCACCAAAATTGTAATAAATACAGGGTTTTTAAGCAAAGCCAAAGCCCCCCGCAGGTCAAATTTCAGGTTTTTAACTGTCGCTTTTTCTTCCCCCTCAGCTGGCAATGTTGGCAAAAACAACCCAACAATAAGCGCACTAATTCCTGCAAAAAACAACCAAGGTATTAACATAACAAAACCAAATTTCTCAATAATAACGCCCGTTAAAATAGAAGAAACAATAAACGCCAACGACCCCCATAACCGCACATGCCCATAGTCAAATTTAAGTCGTTCTGCACCTTTCACAGAAAGCCCGTCCAAAACTGGCATAATTGCTGCCGAGGCAATCGAGTGGAAAATTGCCACGATAAAAATAGAAAAATATTCATCAACAAAATAAAACAAACCAAGGCTTACCACCGTTAAAATATTCATCAATAATAGCGGTGTTTTTTTATGCAAAAAT
Source organism: uncultured Hyphomicrobiales bacterium (assembly GCA_964531635.1). Taxonomy (GTDB): domain Bacteria; phylum Pseudomonadota; class Alphaproteobacteria; order Rhizobiales; family OSC116; genus OCS116. Next base: position 27,092 of record CAZHCZ010000009.1, read on the forward strand.
CCGTCAGCAAACAAAGCGCCAAATGGTGCAAATAAGCTCTTAGTCAATAAGGAAACACTAAGAATAAGCGCAATTTGCACCTCGCTCAAACCATTAAAAGCAAGCCATGCTGCAAAAAAAACAAGAAACCCACCCATTCCTAAAAATTGGGCAATATAAGTCAAAGCAATTTTAAACGTAAAAATACGTGTTACATTTTTTTTCATTATTTTAAATTTTCCAATAAAAACCAATAATATAAATTTAAAGCTTCTAAATGAATAGCGAATCTGTAAGAATAATACATGAGTAAAGTAAAAGGTTGAATATAAATTTCATGGGCAACCCTAAAAAGAACAGCACAAAAAATAACATTACTGCAAATGCTAAGCAATTGCCTGCCCAAAAGCCGACTCCTGAATATAGTGATGATTTTCAGCAAATCGAAAAAGCTGTACTAGAAACCAAGCGCGGTCGTTGGTTTTTAGGCGAGTATGCCCGTAAAAACCGCGTGGTCGAAAGCCAAAAAGTTCTCGATGCTATAAAATCTATAGAAGATAAACTATCCCCACCAAAAATTACCACAACGCCCAAGCTCAAAAAACCATCTGTTGAAGTTCCGCAAACCAGTTTTGAAAATAAGCAACAGTCCAGCTATTTTAGTCAACTATTTTTTGAATTTAAGCAAAAAACTGTAGAAAGTTTAAAATGGGCGGGTATAAAACACCCAATAAGTTTTGCAAAAATACAGACCATTATTGGCTTTGCAAAAACGCAAACTTTAAGCAACTTATCTAAGCAACAAAAAACTTTAGATGCTATCGCCACTCAATTACAAGAACAAGGCGTTGATCAAAAAATCATCAATAAAATGCTTCAGGTAAAATCTGAATTGAGTAAATTAGAGACACTTCAAGCCAACCTAAATATCCAACTCGAAGATGGGTTTGAATTCTTAAGCCAAGTTGAAAAAACTATCAATTTAGCCCCAGAAAACCTAAAAACCATCGAAAAAACACCCGAAAAAGTTCAAAAATCTATCGAAAAATCTCAAAAACTGCCAGAAAAACCACGAAAAGAGCAGGAAATTGAACAAAAAACAACCAAATTAGGGCCTGCTGGCCGCATTAAAAAAATGTTCAGAATCGAACAAACTTTAAAAGAACAACCGAATAGAACAACCCAAGCCGAACAAGACTTTGATGCTGCGTTCACCAATGAAAAACTAAAAATCGAACAAAGTAACCGCCATCTATCAACACCCGAAAATATCCAAAAAGACTTGCAAAGCACAAAAATAGCCAAACAAAGTCAAAAACTAACCGATATTAGCAAACAAATGAAAACCGAAATAATTATCGAAGATGATTTTAATGCTTTGAATTCATTGGCATTATTATCTAAAACCGAACGCACAATGTTATTCACGTTACAAAATTAAACAAACAAGGTTAAAATAGTAACCACCAATAACCCACCCATAGAATAATTAAAAATCATAAATGCGCGGTCAGATTTTAAAAATTTACCAATTTCCCGCCCGAATAAACACCAGCCAAATATTAACGGCAAAGCCACCACAAAATTAACCGCCGATAAAATAGAAAGTTCAATAAGTTTATTGCCATCAACCGCAAGAAAAGTAGATATTGCACCAATATTCATAACCCAAGCTTTAGGGTTAACCCATTGAAATAATGCAGCTTGCATAAATGTTAACGGCGTTCCAACATTTTCCAGTTTATTGTCCATTTTTTTAGATGTCGCAATTTTATAAGCCAAAAACAACAAAAAACCAGCCCCTACATAACGCAAGACATCATGAATAATTGGGTATAAAACAAACACCTGCCCCAACCCTAAGCCAATAACAATCATCATAAAAATAAACCCAAGGCAAATCCCCAAAACATGAGGCACGGAGCGTTTTATTCCAAAATTAGCCCCCGATGCCGCAATCATAACATTATTAGGCCCAGGCGTCCCCACAGTCGCAACGACATACAAACTATAAGCAATAACAAGGCTAGAATATTCCATAAATTTCTCCAATTTTCTGCAGAATAATGAAATTTTAAAATATGTCAACGCTTCTTACTTATAATGCAAAACAACCGCCCAAATAGGCGACCGTTTGTAAGCGCTACACTTTCAGAAACCCGATTATTAGTTCGTTATCGCCACTTTATTAGTTCATTATCGCCACTAAAGAGCGGCTGTCCATCAAGCTCAATGGCATTCGGGTGGGCAGAAATGGCTATTTACCAGAGCGTACCATACAAACTAGTATTGGCGATGTTGCCTGCCTTATATTTAAAGGCATTTCAACATGTCGCTTTAATGAAGCTCTAGAGGCTTTGCTTGGCAAACAAGCCAAAGTATTAAGTTCATCGACCAGCGCGCGTTTAAAGCAAATATGGCAAGAAGAATATACAAAATGGCCTAAGTGTGATTTGAGTTCCAAAGGTTTAATAGTGCTGGCTTTACAATTTGTTTACCATTTTCGGTATTAATAGAAATGAACATACATATAAAAAGGTCTTAAACATGAAATTTTTAGCAAAGTGGCACCTCACCAGTAAAATCACATTACTCATAACGTTTGCAATTCTCATCTCAGTGGCATCTGTTGCAGCCGTAACATTATTTACCATAACCGGCAAAATCAAAGCCGATGTTATTAGTCAACAAAAAACAAATATTCGCGTTGCTGCACAAATTCTAGAAACCACATTTGGTAATATTGACATCACGCGCGACTCAACAGGCAATGTTAGCCGCGTTCAAATGGTATCTATTCCCGCTTTCGAAGATCATTCAATGATCGACACCATCGGCCAGGTCACTTCCGAAACAGCAACCGTTTTCGCGTGGGATGAAAAAACCCAAGACTTTTGGCGTAAAACCACCAATATCATTAAAGGAGATGGCAAACGCGCCGTCGGCACACCACTTGGTAAAAAAGGTGCAGTTTACCCAATCATCACCAAAGGCTCAACATTTGTTGGTGAAGCGGTTATTTTGGGTATTCCTTATTACACCATATACGAACCTATTTTCGCAAAAGACAATACACAAGTCATCGGTATTTTATATGTTGGCATTGTTAAATCTCGTGTAGATGCCATTTTAACTGACATTAGCAGTGGTCTACTCATCTCTGTCACCATAGTTAGTGCGCTACTTCTAATCCTTGCATTCTTTATATCTCGCTCTATCCTACGCCCCATCCCTGTGATGACCAAAATTCTCACAACCCTTGCCAACAATGAAGCCACTGAAGAAATCCCCTATGCAGAACAGCCTAATGAAATTGGCGACATGGCACGGGCTATTGCCATTTTAACGCAAGACAATGCCAAACGAGAACATTTAGAATACGAAAAAAATGCCAATAGAAAATCTGACCAAGAGCGCCAATCCTATGTCGATAATCTAATTTCAGAATTCAGATCAACCATCACCGAAGGGCTTGAGAGTGTTACTAATAACAGCTCAAATATGAAACACACGGCGGGCGCATTGTCCAACATTTCAAATGCGACCTCCGAGCAAGCCAATGCAGCTTCCAGTGCCTCAGATGAAGCATCAACCAATGTCCAAACCGTAGCCGCTGCAGCCGAGGAACTCTCCTCATCCATTTCAGAGATTACCCGTCAAATTGAAAAAACAAACAATATCGTTCAAAAAGCCACCGATACAACACACGTGACCAGTCAACAAATTGTCAGCTTGGCCGATAAAAGTCAAAAAATTGGCGATGTGGTATCACTCATTCAAGACATTGCCGAACAAACTAATCTGCTTGCTCTTAACGCCACAATCGAAGCGGCAAGAGCTGGCGAAATGGGCAAAGGTTTCGCTGTAGTCGCCTCCGAGGTTAAATCTTTAGCCAATCAAACCGCCAAAGCCACTGAAGAAATATCAGCCCAAGTGACCGACATTCAAACCTCCACTGCAGATGCCGTAAAAGGCATTCAAGAAATCACGAGAACCATGATTGAGGTGAATGAATATACCAATGCCATTGGGTCATCAGTTGCCGAGCAAAACAACGCCACTACCGAAATCAGTAGCAATGTGGCATTAGTCTCAACGGGCACCCAAAAAATAGCCTCTACCATATCAAATATTTCAGAAGCTATTAACGAAACCAGCTCTTCTGCCAATGATGCGGTTCATACCTCAAGCGAAATGAACACCCAAATCGATCAGCTAAAAACATCAATCAACGATTTCTTAAGCAAAGTAGTTGCGGCATAGTTTTTAAAACACCAATTGCCAAGGCCGCTCTTCGGAGCGGCCTTTTGGCTTCTATTTGATTTTAACTGTTTGAATAAACAATATTAATCAGCATTACTTTATATATATCCAATAATTTAAAAAAGTTATTGTAGAATAATTTTTACATTGATACTAAAGCCCACTCTACACAAAATTAACAGGCAGTTTTAGCTCAATCGACTTAGAACGGACAAGGTTAAAAACTGTGTTTCTGAGACCAGCTTATCGACCATGGTATTCAAGCTAGTTCAGTCAACAGAGAAAAAATGGATGAAAATTAAAGGTTTTGACCAATTGAAAAACATCATCGAGGGAATTAATTTTGTGGGCGAAATAATACAAAATGAGGAACAAAATAAAACTGTGAGGTATGTCAACTGAAATATCCAGATGGGCATCTGCGAAAAGGCTCTTAAGGCGACTATTCTCATCTTCAAGCGTTTTAAACGACGAGCATCAGATACATCCATACCACCATATTTTGACTTCCACTTATAGAATCTGCTTCAATTCGTTAAAACAGACTCTACAGCATTCTGGGACGGTTTATAGGGGCAAGGTCACTATCCAGCGGCCAATTCTATTACTACCACCAAGTCGTGTGCTTCTACGCGGGTTCCTGCTGGGCGCGGGGTTTGGGTTATAGTGCCTTCGACTTCGGAATAGACTGCGGTTTCCATTTTCATGGCTTCCATTACGAATAAGCGGTCGCCTTTTTTTACCTTATCGCCTATGTTTACGGCAAAGTTGGCGACTAAACCCGGCATGGGTGCGCCCACGTGCCCTTGATTTGTTGGGTCGGCTTTTTGTACTTTTATTATATTGCCAGATTGGGCGTTATCGGCAATTTTGACTGTACGGGGTTGTCCGTTGAGTTCAAAAAACACTTTACGCATTCCGTCTTCATCGACATCGCCTAGGGCAAGATAGCGGATAATTAAGGTCATGCCTTTTTGGATTTCGACCGCAGCTTCGGCACCTGCAGGCAGACCGTAGAAGAAGATATCGGTCGGGAGCACGCTTAAATCGCCATAGTCGCGCCTTCGGGACATATAGTCTTTAAACACTTGTGGGTACATAAGATGTGAGGCAAGTTCGGCATCGCTAATTTTATAATCTACTGATTTCTCTACTTGTTTTCTCTCTGCTGCTAAATCTACAGAGGGTAATGATGCTCCAGGGCGTTCGGTTAGGGGTTTTTCGCCTTTTAGGATTTTATCTTGCAAAGTTTTTGGAAAGCCGCCTACGGGCTGACCTAAATCGCCTTTGAAAAACTCTATAACCGATGCGGGGAAAGCGATGTCTTTATCGGGGTCTTCGACTTGCTCTACAGTTAAGTCGGACGTTATCATATAAAGCGCCATATCGCCGACAACTTTGGAACTTGGCGTAACTTTTACTATATTGCCAAACATTTTATTGACGGCTGCATAGGTTTTGGCAACTTCTGGCCATTTTTGTTCTAAGCCTAAGCCGCGGGCTTGTTCTTTTAGGTTGGTATATTGCCCTCCTGGCATTTCGTGGGTATAAACATCTGATGCGCCAGATTTGACACCAGCCTCGAAAGCCGCATAGTGACGGCGGACATCTTCCCAATAATTATTGATTGTTATTAGCGCATCATCATTTAGCCCTGTGGCGCGATTTGTGTATTTTAATGCGTTGTGAATTGAGCCTAGGTTGGGTTGGCTGGTTAGACCTGACATGGCATCGAAAGCCGCATCTACAGCATCTACTCCCGCATCGACAGCCGCCAAAACCGATGCCGCAGAAATGCCGCTTGTATCATGTGTGTGGAAATGCAGTGGCAGACCAACTTCTTGTTTTAGTGTGCTGATTAAAAGTTTTGCCGCTTCGGGCTTTACTAGACCTGCCATGTCTTTTATGCCGATTATATGTGCGCCAGCCGCTTCGAGCTGTTTTGCCATATCGACATAATAACTTAGAGTGTATTTGTCTTCATTTGGGTTGGTTAAATCGCCACTATAGCAGATTGCCGCCTCGCAAATTTTACCGCTTTCGATAACCGCGTCCATAGCAACACGCATGTTTTCGACCCAGTTTAGGCTGTCGAAAACACGGAAAACATCGACACCTTCTTTTGCCGCTTGTTGAGTGAAATATTTTACGACATTATCGGGGTAATTTTTATAGCCAACACCATTGCTAGCGCGCAATAGCATTTGCAGCATAACATTTGGCACGGCTTCGCGTATGTCGTTAAGGCGTTTCCAAGGGCATTCGGTTAGGAACCGCATTGCCACATCGAAAGTCGCACCACCCCAACATTCTAGTGAGAAAAGCGTGTTAAGATGCTCGGCATAATATGGCGCTATTGACACCAAATCTTTAGAACGCATACGGGTGGCGAACAAAGATTGATGGGCATCGCGCATTGTTGTATCGGTTATAAGTACGTTTTTTTGTTCAAGCATCCATTTAGAAACTGCCTCTGCTCCTTTATTTTCTAACAAATTTTTTGTTCCGTCTTGTAAAATAGCTGAACGTGTGCTTTTGGGGATTTTAATAGTTGGAGGATTGTTAGGCAACGGGCGGTCTTTAACTTCGGGGTTGCCATTGACCACAACATCGCCAATAAAGTTTAGTAATTTTGTCGCGCGGTCTTTGCGTTTTGGGAAATTAAATAGGCTTGGGGTTTGGTCGATAAACCTTGTTGTGTAATTGCCTGTTGCGAAATCTTCGTGGTTAATTAGTTTTTCTAGGAATTGTAGGTTTGTTGATACGCCGCGGATACGAAACTCGCGCAATGCTCTGTCCATTCTGCGGATAGCCTCACGCGGAGTTGCGCCCCATGCGGTTACTTTTTCGAGCATACTGTCGTAAAATGGGGTGATAACTGCGCCTGAAAATGCTGTGCCGCCATCGAGCCGAATACCAAAACCTGTTGCCCCACGGTAAGCCGTAATGCGCCCGTAATCAGGTACGAAATTCTCTAACGGGTCTTCGGTTGTTAGGCGGCATTGTAGGGCGTGACCGTTAAGGTGGATATGCTCTTGCGCTGGCACGCCTGTTTCGGTAACTTCACCAACACGCCCACCTTGAGCGATGCGAATTTGCGCTTTTACGATGTCGATGCCTGTAACTTCTTCGGTGACTGTATGCTCGACTTGTACGCGGGGGTTAACCTCGATAAAGTAGAATTTACCGTCATCAACATCCCATAAAAATTCTACTGTCCCTGCATTCTCATAACCTGCGCTGCTCATTAATTGGTGGGCAGAGTTGCAAATTTCTTGGCGTTCAGCGTCGGACAAATACGGTGCTGGTGCGCGTTCGACAACCTTTTGATTGCGCCGTTGCATTGAACATTCACGCTCAAATAAATGCACAACATTGCCATGTTCATCGGCTAGAATTTGCACTTCTATATGGCGGGCGCGGCGGATTAGCTTTTCGAAATACATTTCGTCATTACCAAAAGCGGCTTTAGACTCGCGCTTGCCCGAGGCGACTTGCTCTAACATTTCCTCAGCATTTTCGATTGTCCGCATACCACGACCACCACCGCCCCAACTGGCTTTTAACATTATCGGATAGCCTACTTTATTGGCGAGTTTGATAATCTCCGCCTCATTATTTGGCAAAGCGCCTGATGCGGGAACGGTAGGCACATTGGCTTCATCTGCCACTTGGCGTGCGGAAACTTTATTACCAAATTTTTTCATAATATCAGTCGAAGGACCGATAAATTTAATGTTGGCATCGGCACAGGCTTTTACAAAATCGGGGTTTTCGGATAGAAAACCATATCCAGGGTGAATAGCGTCAACACCTGCTTCTTTGGCGATGCGGATAATATCTTCAATATCGAGATAAGCCTGAACGGGGCGTTTGCCCTCGCCGACTAGGTAGCTCTCATCGGCTTTAAAACGATGGAGTGCAAACCTATCTTCATGGCTATAAATTGCCACAGTTTTAATGCCCAATTCGGTTGCCGCACGGCAAATACGAATGGCAATTTCGCTACGATTAGCGACCAATAATTTTGTGAATGGCTTGATAGTCATAGGAGCTCCAAATATTCAAAAAGTGGCTCGTCAAAAAATTTGACAAGTAAGAATAACATAGATGCACTGAACCAAATATATATGAGATAAATTTGGCTTTCTCCTCAAGCACAAAAACAATACACCAAAAACCACCTAATTTCAAAGGACAAAAGCCTGTAGTGCATAACTCTTTTACTTGCACTAATTTTATACACCCCGAGTTTTCGTTTGCCACCAAAAACCCGCAACATTTCAGTGAGCGCGAGTGGAAGCTGAAGATGCAGAAAAGGTGAGTTGACGCGCGGTAGGCAAGGGCTTAAGCTCGCACGCAAGTGCTAACAGTGAGCTTAAGCCAACGTATAAATGTGAAAAC
>CAZHCZ010000010.1:0-414 GCA_964531635.1 uncultured Hyphomicrobiales bacterium
CTGTCACGCCGAAGGTCGCGGGTTCGAGTCCCGTCATCCTCGCCATTCACTTAAATGCTATACATTCATCTAAAACATATATTATTACAGGTGCGCACAATCCGTTAGTCTGGCGTCAAAATAAAATAACTTGTTGATGTTTGTTATCCTATTTTATAATCTAGCAAATTGGCTTGCCTCAAATTTAAATTTGGTTTAGTTTCAAATCACTAATTTGGAATCATTCAAAAATATCACCCTGTCTGATTCGCAGTTTTTTTGTTTAAAGGCAAAAGTTGTCCTAAAGCTAAAAATAATTGAGGTTACGTTTATGCAATTGGATAGTTTATTTAGTGATTATTTACCCATAATAATTTTTCTAGGCATATCCGCGGTTATTGGCACTGCTTTGTTGTTGTCAGCAATTTTAATCGC
>CAZHCZ010000010.1:438-33120 GCA_964531635.1 uncultured Hyphomicrobiales bacterium
TACCGAAAAACTTTCACCCTATGAATGTGGGTTTGCCCCGTTCGAGGATTCTCGCATTAAATTTGACGTGCATTTTTACCTTATTGCAATTTTGTTTATTATTTTCGATCTCGAGGTCGCATTCTTGTTTCCATGGGCAGTGACCTTAGACCAAACAGGCATGGTTGGCTATGTTGCAATGATGATATTTCTAGCCGAACTGGGTATAGGTTACCTCTATCTTTGGAAAAAAGGAGCGTTGGAATGGTTCTAAAACAACAACCTACCGCATTAAGCGATACTCTAATCGCCGCCCAACCAAAAATTGACCCCTATTTTGTCGATATTCAAGACGAGTTGGCAGATAAAGGCTTTTTAGTCACCGCAACAGATGATTTAATCAACTGGGCGCGTACAGGCTCACTTATGTGGATGTCGTTCGGTCTGGCTTGTTGTGCTATCGAGATGATGCAAGCCGCTATGCCGCGTTATGATGTCGAGCGTTTTGGCTTTGCTCCACGGGGTTCACCGCGCCAGTCCGATGTTATGATAGTCGCAGGCACGCTAACCAACAAAATGGCACCCGCTCTGCGCAAAGTTTACGACCAAATGCCCGAACCACGTTATGTTATTTCGATGGGTTCATGCGCTAATGGCGGCGGTTATTACCATTATTCATATTCAGTTGTACGCGGTTGCGACCGCATTGTACCAGTCGATGTCTATGTGCCAGGTTGCCCGCCAACAGCCGAAGCATTGGTCTATGGTATTTTATTATTACAACGTAAAATCAGGCGCACAGGCACACTAGAGCGTTAAATTAAAAGACACGGGATTAAACATGTCTGAGAAAACAACAGAAATAGCCGAACTTGTTTCATTGGCATTAGACGATTTACTGGAAAGCAGTAAAATCGCCAATAATGACCTGTCAATAACCGTTAAAAAACACGATATAGTTGAGGTTTTAACCCGCCTGCGCGATGTTTCTACGTTAGACTTTAACTGCTTTATCGATCTGTGCGGTGTAGATTTTCCAAGCCGCAATGAGCGGTTCGAAGTTGTCTATCATTTGCTAAGCATGTCCCAAAATGCCCGCATCCGCATTAAACTTTCAACCGATGAAGATACAGCCGTGCCGAGCGTTGTCGATGTTTTCCCCGCCGCCAATTGGTATGAGCGTGAAACTTTCGATATGTTTGGTATTATTTTCGATGGTCACCCCGATTTGCGCCGCATCCTTACCGATTATGGCTTTGAAGGCTATCCATTGCGTAAGGATTTCCCACTTTCAGGCTTTGTCGAAGTGCGTTATGATGATGCCGAAAAACGCATTGTTTATGAAAGCGTAAAGCTCACCCAAGATTTTAGAAATTTTGACTTTTTAAGCCCATGGGAAGGAACAGACTATGTTCTACCGGGCGATGAAAAAGCCGAACAAGGAGGTAAAGCTTAAGCTTTAAAAACTCGTATGGCAGAAAAACAAATTAAAAATTACAATATTAATTTCGGTCCTCAGCATCCCGCCGCTCATGGCGTATTGCGGTTGATTTTGGAGTTAGATGGCGAAATAGTTGAACGCGTAGACCCGCATATTGGCTTGCTTCACCGTGGCACAGAAAAGCTAATTGAACATAAAACCTATATGCAGGCTATCCCGTATTTCGATAGGCTAGACTATGTTGCGCCGATGAACCAAGAACATGCCATGTGCCTAGCCGCCGAGCGTTTGTTAAATATCGAAGTGCCCCGCCGCGCTCAATTAATCCGCGTGCTATTCTCAGAAATTGGTCGAATTTTAGCCCACCTACTAAACGTAACAACCCAAGCGCTCGATGTTGGCGCGTTAACGCCTCCAGTTTGGGGTTTCGAGCTGCGCGAAGAGCTTATGGTTTTTTACGAACGTGCTTCGGGTGCGCGTTTACATGCCGCTTATTTTCGTATTGGTGGCGTCAATCAAGATTTGCCAGAGCAATTGATAAAAGACATAAAAGATTGGATTCCAACCTTCAATAAACGCCTAAAAGATATTGATGATTTGCTCACTCCCAATCGTATTTTTAAACAACGTAACGTTGATATTGGCGTTATTAACTTGGAAGATGGCTTAGCGCGTGGTTTTTCAGGGGTTATGATACGCGGTTCAGGTCTACCGTGGGATTTGCGTAAATCTCAACCCTATGAATGTTACGAAGAAATGGAATTCGAAATTCCCGTCGGCAAAAATGGCGATTGTTACGACCGTTACCTAATCCGCATGTATGAAATGTACGAAGCGGCAAAGATTATGGATCAATGCGTCGATAAATTAATGAGTGAACCCGCAGGTCCCGTGTCATGCGGTAATTTAAAAGTCAGCCCACCCAAACGTAATGACATGAAGCAATCAATGGAAGCTTTAATTCACCATTTCAAAATACATACCGAAGGCGTAAAAGTTCCAGAAGGTGAAATTTATGTTGCAATCGAAGCCCCCAAAGGTGAATTTGGCGTATATCTAGTGTCCGATGGCAGCAATAAACCCTATCGTTGTCATATCCGCGCTCCGGGTTTTGCCCACTTACAAGCCATGGAATTTGTAACAAAGGGTCATTTATTGGGCGATGCGTCAGCAATTTTAGGGTCATTAGACATAGTATTTGGTGAGGTAGACAGATGAGTGTACGCGCTTTAGCAAAAGAGCAACCCGCAAGCTTTGAATTTAATGAAGAATTCAACAAACTCGCGCAAGAACGTATTGCCATGTACCCAGAAGGCAAACAAGCAAGCGCCATAGTCCCGCTTTTATGGTTTGCCCAAAAACAACATGACAATTGGATACCCGAAGCCGCCCTGCGCCACATAGGCGATTTACTCGGCATGGCATATATGCGTGTGCTAGAAGTAGTAACCTTTTATACAATGTTCAACCTAGCCCCAGTTGGCAAGCATTTCGTACAGTTTTGTGGCACAACTCCATGCTGGCTTAACGGTGCCGATGCCATTAAAAAAGCTTGTAAAGACGTAATAGGCGAAGAAAATACAATCACCGCTGATGGCGAGTTTTCATGGTTAGAAGTCGAGTGTCTAGGCGCATGTGTTAACGCCCCGATGGTGCAAATTAATGACGATTTTTACGAAGACTTAAACGAAGATAATTTCAAGCAATTATTAGCCGACTTAAAAGCGGGCAACCCAACAAAAATAGGCACACAAGCCGCCCGCCAAAATGCCGCCCCTGTAGGCGGAGCAACAAGCCTAACCGATGAAAGCCTATTTGATGGCTCAATGGTCGGTGGTTATAAAGCCATTATGGGCGAATTAGAAAAAGTTGAACAACCTGCAAAAGACCCCGTTCCAAAAGCAAAATCAACTCCAAAACCAAAACCAGTTTCTAATGATGATGCCGAAGTTTCAGACGATTTAAAGCCCGAAACGCTAAAGTCAGCCCGTGGTGGCAAAGCCGATATTCTTACCGATATAAAAGGCGTAGGGCCTAAAATCGAAGGCATACTGCATTCTTTAGGAATTTTTCATTTCGACCAAATCGCCAAATGGACTGCAGACGAAAAAGCATGGGTCGATAGTAAATTAAAATTCAAAGGTCGTATAGACCGCGAAAATTGGATAGACCAAGCCAAAACTCTTGCCAAACAGGGAGATAAATAATGCTAGCAGATAAAGACCGCATTTTTACAAATCTCTATGGTCAACGTGACTGGGGTTTAGAGGGCGCACTAAAACGCGGCACATGGGACGGCACTGCCGATTTTATCAAAAAAGGCGACGCGTGGATAGTCGATCAAATTAAATCTTCAGGTTTACGCGGTCGCGGTGGGGCTGGTTTTCCGACAGGTCTTAAATGGTCATTCATGCCAAAAGGCGATGATGGTCGCCCACATTATTTAGTGGTTAATGCCGATGAATCCGAACCGGGAACATGCAAAGACCGCGAGATTATGCGCCACGACCCGCATGTCCTAATCGAAGGCTGTTTAATCGCCGCTTTTGCCATGCGCGCTCATGCTTGTTACATATATGTAAGGGGCGAATTTATTTTAGAACGTGTTCGCCTACAAGCCGCTATCGACCAAGCCTATAAAGCAGGCTTAGTCGGCAAAAATGCGTGCGGTTCAGGGTGGGATTTCGATATTTACGTCCATCATGGTGCAGGCGCATATATTTGCGGCGAAGAAACCGCATTAATCGAAAGCCTCGAAGGCAAAAAAGGTATGCCGCGCCTAAAACCGCCATTCCCTGCCAATGTAGGTCTATATGGTGCACCCAGTACGGTAAATAATGTCGAATCCATTGCGGTTACGCCAACAATTTTACGCCGTGGCGCAACATGGTTTTCAAACTTAGGCACGCCTAATAATGTAGGCACAAAATTATTTTGTATTTCAGGGCATGTTAATAACCCCTGCACAGTCGAAGAAGAAATGGGCATCACCTTCCGCGATTTGGTCGAGACCCATTGCGGTGGTGTACGTGGTGGTTGGGATAACCTAAAATGCGTAATACCGGGTGGTTCATCTGTCCCGCTAATTCCGTCCGAACAATGCGATAATTTGGTTATGGATTTTGATACTTTGCGCGGTTTAGGCTCAGGTTTAGGCACAGCGGCTGTTATCGTTATGGATAAGTCGACCGATGTTATTAAAGCCATTCAACGTTTGTCATATTTTTATAAACATGAAAGTTGCGGTCAATGCACCCCATGCCGCGAAGGCACAGGTTGGATGTGGCGCGTAATGACAAGAATGGTCGATGGTCGTGCCGAAAAACGCGAAATTGATATGCTGTTCGATGTTACCAAGCAAATAGAAGGTCATACAATTTGCGCGTTAGGCGATGCTGCGGCATGGCCAATTCAAGGTCTAATTCGCCATTATCGCCACGAGATAGAAGACAGAATAGACCAATATACCGCCAATGCCGATAAATTAGGCTCCGTATTAAACACAGAAGGCGTCGAGTGATATTATGCCAAAACTAACAATTGACGGAAAAACAATCGAAGTAGAAGATGGGCTAACCATTCTACAAGCCTGTGAAGAAGCCGATGTTGAAATTCCTCGTTTTTGTTACCATGAACGCCTATCCATAGCGGGCAATTGCCGTATGTGTTTGGTCGAAATGGAACGCGCGCCAAAACCAATTGCATCTTGTGCTATGCCAGCAACCGAAGGCATGGTCATTAAAACCAACACGCCTTTGGTTAAAAAAGCCCGCGAAGGTGTTATGGAGTTTATGCTCATCAATCACCCACTAGACTGCCCAATCTGTGACCAAGGCGGCGAGTGCGATTTACAAGACCAGTCTATGGCATTCGGTTTAGATGGCAGCCGTTATACCGAAAGCAAACGCGCGATGGCGGAGCAAGATTTCGGCCCCCTCATTAAAACGATGATGACCCGCTGTATTTCCTGCACACGCTGTGTTCGCTTTACGACAGAGGTTGCAGGTGTACACGAAATGGGTCAAACAGGACGCGGCGAAGATGCCGAGATTGTTTCGTATTTAGGCGCAATTATTGTCAACGAAATGTCGGGCAATGTTATCGACCTGTGCCCAGTTGGCGCACTTACCTCTCGCCCATATGAATTTAATGCCCGCCCGTGGGAACTGCGCAAAACCGAAACCATAGACGTTATGGACGCTTTAGGTTCAAATATTCGTGTAGATCTACGTGGTCGCCAAATAATTAAAAAAAAAACGATAAATAATGACGATATTAATGAGGAATGGATTTCCGATAAAACCCGTTTTATATGGGATGGTCTTAAATCCCGTCGTTTAGATACGCCATATATTCGCAAAAATGGCACACTATCTCCTGCCACATGGTCAGAAGCTTTTAGCGCTATAGCCGAACAAGTTAAACAATCCGATGCCACAAAAATGGCAGCTCTTATTGGCGATTTAAATGGCGCAGAAGAAATTTTCGCCTTTAAAACTCTAATGAATAATTTAGGGGTGGATAATATAGATTGCCGCCAAGACCGCTCTAACATTCGCCCCGAATGGGCAGGTCGTGCAGGTTATATTTTCAATTCGACCATTAATGCTATTGAAGATGCGGACGCATTACTCATCATAGGTTCAAACCCAAGGATAGAAGCCACGGTGCTAAACTCTCGCATCGTCAAAGCCACTCGTCAGACCGAGCTACCCATCGCCCTAATTGGTGAAGCTATCGATTTGCCGTACGATTATACGCATATCGGCAATGGCGCAACAAGCCTAACTGATTTGCTCAACAACAAACATTCTTTCGCCAAAACGCTTAAAAATGCCAAAAACCCAATGATTATAGTCGGGCAGGGCGCATTTGTGGGCGATGATGCCAAAGCAATTTTTGAAACCATAACAACTCTAGCCAATAACATTGGCGCAATCAGCGATGATTGGAACGGCTTAAACTTCCTACAAACCGCCGCTAGCCGCGTTGCTGCACTCGATTTAGGTTGCGTGCCAAAAGACGAAAATATAAATTACACCACCATTCTAAACGCGTCAAAAGCAGGCGCGCTCGATATGCTGTTTTTGCTATCAGCCGATGAAATGAAACTTTGCGATTTAGACAATAGCTTCGTGGTTTATATAGGCAGCCATGGCGATGTTGGTGCAAATTCAGCCAATGTCATTCTACCTTCAGCAGCTTATACCGAAAAATTTGCAACCTATGTAAACCTAGAGGGCAGGGCGCAACTTGGCAAAAAAGCCACATTTGCACCAGGTGATGCCAAAGAAGATTGGACAATCCTCCGCGCTTTATCTACACATTTAGGGCAAGAGTTGCCTTTCGATAGCCTAGAAGAACTACGCCAACACATGTATAAAGCCGCCCCGCACTTTGCCCATATTGGCACAATCAGCCCAAGCGATTTAAGCGGTCTTAAAGGCCAAACAATCAGCGGTGATATTTCGTCAACACCGCTTAGTAGCACAATAATCGATTATTATCACAGCAACCCGATAGCCCGCGCGTCATCAATTATGGATAATTGTAAAGCCGCAAAAGCTGCACATTTGGAGGCAACAGGAACAAATGGTTGAATATTTCCTCACCAACATTTGGCCAATTCTAAGCATTTTCGTCCACAGCTTAGCGGTTTTGGTCTTGCTGCTTGTCGCCGTAGCCTTTCTTTTGCTTATGGACAGAAAAGTCTGGGCAGCCGTACAACTCCGCCGTGGTCCTAATGTTGTCGGGCCTTTCGGGCTTCTGCAATCCTTCGCCGACTTGCTTAAATTCGTTTTCAAAGAAGTCATAATTCCATCAAGCGCCAACAAGTTCATCTTCGTTATAGCCCCTCTAATAACCTGTGTTCTAGCCTTAGCCACATGGGCAGTTGTGCCAATAGATGAAGGCTGGGCAGTTGCAGATATAAATCTAGGCATTCTCTATGTTTTCGCCATTTCTGGCTTGAGTGTTTATGGTGTTATTATGGGCGGCTGGGCATCAAATTCAAAATATGCCTTCCTAGGCTCGTTGCGTAGTGCGGCACAAATGGTGTCATACGAAGTTTCAATAGGCTTTGTTTTAATATCAGTCCTGCTTATCACTGGGTCGTTAAATCTAACCGATATAGTCAACGCCCAAAAATCCGATTACGGTATGTTTGGTTGGTATTGGTTCATGCTGTTCCCAATGTTTATAATCTTCTTTATTTCAGCGCTAGCCGAAACCAACCGCCCACCGTTCGATTTGCCCGAGGCAGAATCCGAATTGGTTGCAGGTTTCATGATTGAATATTCATCAACCCCATATTTGCTTTATATGCTTGGCGAATATGTAGCAATAACCTTTATGTGCGCTTTAACCACTATCCTTTTCCTAGGGGGGTGGCTTCCGCCGTTTGATATTGCTCCACTAAACTGGATACCGGGTTTTGTATGGTTTATTATAAAAACTATTCTGGTGTTTTTTATGTTTGGCTTAGTAAAAACCATAGTCCCGCGTTATAGGTACGACCAATTAATGCGCCTAGGCTGGAAAGTATTTTTACCAATTTCGATGGTGATGGTTATTATTGTCGCAACAATATTGGTTACCACTGGCTGGTTTCCAAATAGCACAATTGCTTAAAAGAAAAGATTAAGATTATGATGGCAACAATAAAACAAACACTAAACGCCTTATTCTTAAGGGAGTTTTTCTCGGCGTTTATCTTAGCGATGCGTTATTTTTTTACAGCAAAGCCCACAATTAATTACCCATTCGAAAAAGGGCCTCTAAGCCCACGTTTTCGTGGTGAACACGCCTTAAGGCGCTACCCAAATGGTCAAGAACGCTGTATCGCCTGTAAGCTGTGCGAGGCTATTTGCCCCGCCCAAGCCATAACAATAGAAGCAGGCCCGCGCCGTAACGATGGCACAAGGCGCACCACACGTTACGATATAGATATGACAAAATGCATCTTTTGCGGTTTTTGCCAAGAGGCATGCCCAGTAGAAGCCATTGTCGAAGGCCCCAATTTCGAATATGCAACAGAAACCCGTGAAGAGCTGTTTTATGACAAAGATAAATTGTTAAAAAATGGTGATATGTGGGAACGGCAATTGGCAAAAAACATAGAGTTAGACGCACCTTACAGATAGTTTCTAAAGGTCACAAAATAAGGAAAGAGGCAAAATATGGTTGCCGTAGTATTTTTTTACATCTTCGCGATTTTTCTAATCGCTTCCGCCGTCATGGTTATTTCATCTCGAAATCCTGTCTATGCCGTGTTTTTTTTAATCCTAGCTTTCTTTAATGCAACAGGATTGTTCATTTTACTTGGCGCCGAATTCTTGGCTATGATATTGCTCATGGTCTATGTCGGTGCTGTTATGGTGCTGTTTTTATTCGTAGTTATGATGATAGACATCGACCATAGAGAGTTATCAAAAGGCTTTTTACAATACGCGCCCATCGGCACATTGGTTGGTTTTATTATCTTGGCCGAAATAATAATGGTGGTTGGCGGTTTTGTAATAGATGCCGATATGCTTATAATCCCAGCCGATAGAATACCCGATGTAAACACGGTCAGCAATATAGAAGCTTTCGGTCTTTTGCTTTACGGAAAATATGTAATTTTCCTCGAAATGGCAGGCATAATTCTACTCATTGCACTTATTGGAGCGGTTATATTAACGCTTAGGCATAACAGTAAAGTATTGCGCCAGAATATTAACGAACAAGTCGCCCGTACTCCCGAAACTGCGGTCGAAATGGTTAGCGTTAAATCGGGTCAGGCATTTTCAAAAGATGACACCATAAAAATGAATAAGAGGAAATAAGCCATGCAAATAGAATTGGGACATTATTTAATACTCGCAGGCACTCTGTTCACCATTGGTGTCTTTGGTATATTTTTAAACCGTAAAAACGTCATTATCTTACTTATGTCTGTCGAGCTTATGTTGTTAGCAGTCAACATAAATTTTGTAGCATTTTCCGCCTATATGAACGATATGTTCGGTCAAATTTTCACCCTATTCATATTAACCGTCGCAGCTGCCGAAGCTGCAATCGGCTTGGCTATCCTCGTTGTGTTCTTCCGCAGCAAAGGCAGCATTAATGTCGAAGATATCAACTCAATGAAAGGCTAGATATAACAATGATATATTCAGCAATTGTCTTTCTTCCACTAATAGGCGCGCTTTTTGCAGGTTTGTTTGGTCGGTTTTTTGCCCAAAAAGTCTCCGAATATATAACGACAGGTTTATTAATCTTAGTCGCTATTTTAAGTTGGATAGTTTTTCTACAAGCAGGTGGCGAAACCCAAAAAATTAACGTCCTAACTTGGATAGATATAACAGGCTTTAGTGCCAACTGGGTCATTCGGGTCGATACTCTAACCGCAGTTATGTTTGTTGTAGTCAACACCGTGTCTGCCTTAGTCCATCTTTATTCAATCGGCTATATGCACAGTGACCCGCACAGAGTAAGGTTTTTCTCCTATCTGTCATTTTTCACCTTCGCCATGCTTACCCTAATCACGGCCGATAATTTCTTACAAATGTTCTTTGGTTGGGAAGGGGTTGGCGTTGCTTCATACCTACTTATTGGCTTCTGGTATAAAAAACAATCCGCAGGTGCTGCGGCAATGAAGGCGTTCATAGTCAACCGAGTAGGCGACTTTGGTTTTGCTCTAGGCATTTTCGGAATTTTATACGTTTTCGGTTCGCTAGATTTCGATACAGTATTCGCCGCCGCCCCAGACATGGTGAATCATTCTTTCAATTTCTTAGGATATGACGTTGATATACTTACAACTTTAGCCATATTACTATTCATTGGTGCTATGGGTAAATCGGCGCAATTTCTACTCCATACATGGCTGCCAGACGCTATGGAAGGGCCTACCTCAGTATCGGCGCTTATCCAGGCGGCGACTAGGGTTACGGCGGGGGTTTTCTTGGTTGCCCGATGGCGGCAATATTTGTAGTTTGACCCAAGGCACGTGCTTTTGTTACTTTAATTGGTGCAACAACCGCCTTTTTTGCCGCCACAGTCGGTTTGGTACAAAATGATATTAAACGCGTTATCGCTTATTCAACAGCCTCACAATTGGGCTTTATGTTTGTAGCCTTAGGTGTCGGTGCTTACCAAGCTGCAATTTTCCATCTATTTACTCATGCTTTCTTTAAAGCCTTATTATTCCTAGGTGCAGGTTCAGTAATTCATGCCCAAAGCAATGAGCAAGATATGCGCAAAATGGGCGGGTTATGGAAAAAAATCCCCTATACCTATGCAGGTATGATAATTGGCACAATCGCACTTACTGGTGTTAATTTTACCGCAGGTTATTATTCAAAAGATGCAATTATCGAAGCCGCTTATATTGGGCAGAATTACTTTGCTGAATATGCTTTCATCGCCTTGGTCTTTGCGGCTCTAATGACCAGTTTTTATTCATGGCGTTTAATTTTTATGACTTTCCACGGCAAAAGCCGCGCTTCAAAAGACGTGCAGGCTCATGTCCACGAAAGCCCATGGGTTATGCTTGTCCCTCTCGTTGTTTTAGCATTAGGCGCACTGGCGGCAGGCTTTATGTTTAAAGCCAACTTTATTGGCGACAATCAAGTGGCATTTTGGGCAAATTCCATCTTCACCAATACCAGCAATACAATAATGACCGACCTTGCAAATGTTCCATATTGGGTTAAAAAATCACCAATGGTCATGATGATAATAGGCTTTTCAATCGCCTTCTATTTTTATATCAGACAACCGCAAGTTCCAGTAAAGTTGGCAACAACCTTCGATAGCCTCTATAAATTCCTGCTTAATAAATGGTATTTCGACGAATTATACGATTATGTATTCGTCAGAGGTTCACAAAAACTAGGCACATTCTTATCTGTTAAAATAGATAAAGGCATAATAGACCGCTACGGCCCCGATGGCATAGCAACACTTGCGATACGAGTTGCTTTAAGGTTTAGCAAACTTCAATCGGGTTTGCTTTACCATTATGCTTTTGTAATGCTTATTGGCGTCGCCATTATGCTCACCTATTTTGTTATTTTTGGAGGGGCTAAATAATGTCTGATTGGCCAATTTTATCCATCATTACGTTTTTCCCACTTTTGGGTGCGGTGTTTATTTTCTTTCTTATTAAAGAAGATGGCGAGCAATCAAAAAACAATATCCGCAATATTGCCTTGCTAACATCAAGTGCAACATTTTTTATCTCTTTGTTATTATGGCTATTTTTCGATACGACAACCGCAGAAATGCAATTTGTCGAAACGGCATCATGGCTTGGTGGCAGTATAAATTATAAAATGGGTGTCGATGGCATTTCCATGCTGTTCGTCATACTCACCACCTTTTTATTACCCTTCTGCATATTGGCAAGTTGGAAAAGCGTTAAAAATAACGTCAAAGAGTTTATGATAGCCTTCTTATTGCTAGAAACATTCTTAATCGGCGTGTTCTCAGCACTAGATTTATTGCTTTTCTATGTATTCTTCGAAGGCGGATTAATTCCTCTTTACCTAATTATCGGCATTTGGGGCGGCAAAGACCGTGTTTATGCCAGCCTTAAATTTTTCCTATTCACCTTGCTAGGCTCAGTATTAATGCTGCTTGCCATCATCGCTATATATTGGGAAACAGGCACAACCGATATAGTCGAATTGCTAAAATATGACTTCCCGTCACAAATGCAAACGTGGCTTTGGTTGGCATTCTTTGCCTCCTTTGCGGTTAAAATGCCAATGTGGCCATTCCATACTTGGTTGCCTGATGCCCATGTGCAAGCCCCAACCGCAGGTTCAGTTATTCTTGCTGGTTTATCGTTAAAAATGGGTGGTTATGGTTTTATTCGGTTTAACTTCGCCATGTTCCCCGAAGCGAGTTTAGATTTGCAGATGTTTGTTTTTGTTCTAAGCGCCATCGCCATCATCTACGCATCTTTAGTGGCGATGATGCAAAAAGACATGAAAAAGCTAATCGCTTATTCTTCTGTTGCACATATGGCATTTGTAACAGCAGGCATTTTTGCCGCAAATTCAATGGGCATACAAGGCGCAATTTTTCTAATGCTAAGTCATGGTATTGTATCATCAGCCTTATTTTTATGTGTTGGCATTATTTATGACCGCATGCACACGCGCGAAATTTCAGCCTATGGTGGTTTAGTGCATCGCATGCCTTTTTATGCGGTTATATTTATGATATTCACTATGGCAAATGTTGGCTTACCAGGTACAGCAGGCTTTGTTGGCGAGGTGCTAATTTTAGCAGGTCTTTTCCAAGTCAGCACAACCATTGCACTTTTCGCGACAACAGGTGTTATTTTATCAGCAGGTTATGCCTTATGGCTCTATCGCCGCGTAATTTTTGGCGAACTGTCAAAAGAAAGCCTACGCGATATTCTAGATATGGACAAACGAGAAAAATTCATCCTTGTGCCAATGGTTGTAATTACAATCTTCTTCGGTTTTTACCCCAAGCCAATTTTCAACATCACAGGTGTTTCGGTTGATAATTTAGTCGAAAATTACCGTGCTGATTTAAGTTCAGCCAATAAACTGCCCGAAGATATTCGCATTAAAGCCACTGTCAACAGTGACACTAAAAATTAGAGAATTATAAGGAATATTAATATGACATTCGCAAGCTTTCTCTATATATTACCCGAAGTGATATTAATTATCGGCGCGCAAATCACAGGCTTTTTAAATAAAAAATCTCTGAGTTTAGCGGTAAATATAGGGCTGGCAGTATTGGTTGCCGCGGCTATAGTATCAATGCTTTTGCCACAAGACACTATACGCCTATTTGGCGATGTTTTAATCAACGATAATTTTGGAACAGTAATGAAAGTGCTGATATTATTCGGCGCAGCAGTTACATTGTTAATGATTAAAAACTTCCTACAATCGCGCAAATTAGACCAACCCGAATTTATAGTCCTAATGCTATTTGCAGTTGTAGGTATGATGATAATGGTTTCATCAAACAATTTACTGACCTTGTATTTGGGCATAGAAATGCAAAGCCTATCGCTCTATATTTTAGCTGCTTTTAACCGCTCGTCTATCAAAGCGACCGAAGCGGGTCTAAAATATTTCATTCTAGGCGCATTGTCATCGGGCATGTTGCTTTATGGCATGTCGTTTATTTACGGCTTTACAGGCTCAACATCATATGACCTTATCGCCATTCACTTAGCCGAGGGTAGCAATGCCAATACAATGGGCGTTATTTTTGGCATTACATTAATGGCGGCTGGTTTAATGTTTAAAATTTCGGCTGTGCCATTCCATATGTGGGCACCCGATGTTTACGAAGGCGTACCCACTCCCGTCACCGCTTTTTTAGCCACTGCACCAAAAATAGCCGCAATGGCAATGATAATCCGCATTTTTTATACTCCATTTATCGAGATGGCGGCAGACTGGCAACAAATTATAGTCTTTGTTTCTATCGCATCTATGGTATTGGGCGCGTTTGCAGGCATTGTACAGAAAAACATCAAACGCCTTATGGCATATTCGTCAATCGGTCATATGGGCTACGCTTTGGTTGGCGTTGCAGCATATTCCGATGCAGGCAACAGTATCCAAGCGGTAATTGTCTATCTAGTTGTTTACTTAGTCACTACATTAGGCGTGTTTGCGTGTATTTTGGGCATGAAACGCAGTGGCGATAGTTTCGAAAATATCAGCGACCTTTCAGGCATGTGGAAAAACCACCCAATCATCGCTATTTCTTTAAGTTTATTTATGTTTTCACTCATGGGCATGCCACCCGTTGCTGGCTTTTTTGCCAAATTCTATATATTTGGCGCAGCTGTTAACGATGGTCTATGGCTACTGGCTATTATCGGCGTTCTCGCAAGCGTTGTGAGTGCGGGCTATTATTTGCGAATAATTAAAGTCATTTATTTCGATGAAAGCGGCGATAAATTCGACCCGTTAACAATCGAGCTTAAAATTGTTCTAGGTTTTTCAATATTATTCATCTTAGCTTTTATAATATTCCCAGGGTTTATTCTGGAAATAGCGCAAACTGCCGCGCAATCTTTAAGTTGAATATGACAATAAAACTGCCCACAGGCTATAAACTTGCAGAATTTGAAAGCTTAGAATCGACCAATAAACACGCCTTAAAACTCGCACAAATGGGCGAGCAAGGCGCAATTATTGTCTTTACTAAAAACCAAACTCAAGGGCGTGGTCGGTCAGGTCGCACATGGTTGTCTTCCGCCCAAACCTTAACAACCAGCATTTTAATACACAGCCAAGCGCCTAAAGATAAATTGGCTCAATTGTCTTTTGTAATGGCGGTCGCTGCTCACAAAACCATATGCGATTTTACCAAACCAAAACATCATAAAAACATAGGCTTAAAATGGCCAAACGATATTTTACATCAAGGTCATAAACTGGCGGGTATTCTAATCGAAAGCCAAAATAACGCGCAAGCGATAGGCATTGGCATAAACATTTCCGCCATTCCACAAAACCAAAATTTTTCGGCAACATCCCTAACCCAATTGGGCGCGAACACCACGCCAGAATCAGTTCTTTCTCCGCTAGTGCAAAATTTTGCAACTTTTTTCGATTTGTGGGCAGAGGGTAAAAACTTCTTGGCTATTCGTAAAATTTGGCTTAATAACGCCATAGGCTTAGGCGGTAAAATTACTGCGCGTCTGCCCAATAAAACCCACCATGGTATATTCGAAAAACTCGATGAAAATGGCACACTAATTCTGCGTGATGAAGCAGGTAAAATTCATCAAATAACTGCAGGCGATATTTTCGTCGGCTATATATAAAGGCATTAAAATATGAATAAACATTCTAAAGATGAATTTCTCTACGTACCCCTAGGTGGTGTAGGTGAAATCGGTATGAACATGTATCTCTACGGTTTTGGCACAAAGAAAAACCGCAAATGGATAATGGTCGATGCAGGCATAGCCTTCCCAGATGATAGCCAACCGGGTATAGAATCCATAATGCCCGACACAAGTTTTATCGAAAATGAGTTAGACAATCTTCTCGGCATCTTCATCACCCATGCGCATGAAGACCACCAAGGCGCACTTAATAAAATTTGGCCTTTACTAGAAGCCCCCATCTACGCCACACCTTTTGCCGCCAACCTAATCGCCCGCAAATTCGCCGAAACCGACTTTGCCGACGATGTGGAAATCATCAACGTAAACCAAGGCGAGACTATAGACCTAGCGCCTTTCTCAATAGAATTTATATCCGTAAGCCATTCTATACCCGAGGCATGTTCTTTAGCCATTAGCACCAATTTAGGAACAATAATTCACACGGGCGATTGGAAAATAGACGATGCTCCAGTAATTGGTCAAAAAACCGATATAGGCCGTTTTAAACAATTGGGCGAACAAGGCGTATTGGCAGTGGTTGGCGACAGCACAAATGTGTTCAGAACAGGTCAATCCCCCACAGAACAACAAGTCGGGCAAGAGTTAGAAGCGGTTATTAAAAACGCTTCAGGCTGCATTGCGGTTACAAGTTTTGCCTCCAACGCCGCGCGGGTTTATTCCATTATTAAAGCCGCCGAAAAGGCACAAAAAAACATAGTTATAGCAGGTCGTTCTTTATGGAGGATTTTAGACATTGCTCGCGAAGAAGGTTATTTTAAAGACTTACCGCATCTCTACGACCAAAATGACTTTAAAACCCTAGCCCACGATAATACCCTAGTAATCGTTACAGGCACACAAGGCGAAAGCCGCGCCGCATTGGCACGCATTGCCAAAGGCGAACACCCAGCCGTAAAATTAAGAGCCAATGATACGGTAATTTTTTCTTCAACCACCATTCCGGGCAATGAAAAACCTGTCAATAATGTGGTGAATGCCCTTGCCGATAAAGACATTAATATCATCAACAGCAAAACCCACAATATCCATGTAACAGGTCACCCCCTGCGCGATGAAATGATAGAAATGTATAAGTGGCTAAAACCTCAAACTGCAATTCCGGTCCACGGCGAGGTCGCCCATATTCGCGAACATATAAAACTCGCAAAATCTCTAGGTATAAAAACCACCATTAAAGCATTAAATGGCACAATGGTACGCTTAGCTCCGAACACTCCAAAAACCATAGGCGAGGTCGAGCATGGTCGCATTTACGAAGATGGAAACCTACTAACCCCTGCATGGGACGGGCCTGTAAAACAACGCCGCAAGCTTAGCTTTAACGGTATAGTTACAATATCAATAGTGTTCGACAGCCACGGCAACCTGTGCAATGAACCCGAAATTATAGCATTAGGCCTACCAGAATATGACGATGAAGGCGTAGAATTATTCGACATAATCGCCGATAAAACCGACGAAATGTTAAACGCAATGCCCAAGAAAACCCGCAAAAACCCCAAAAAGGCAAAAGAATCATTCCGTGTAGCCATCCGCCGACAAGTAGAACGTGTATGGGGTAAAAAAACCACAGTCCAAATTATGCTGTCATATATAGAATAATACTATTCTTTGGGCGGCTTAATTTCTTTCAAGTCGCCACCCGCTAAGCCAACAAGTAAATGCTCATTATCGCGTATTTTAAATATGCCATATTGAGCATTTGCATACAATCTTCTATGCCCTTGTTGAAACAAAAAACTTTCGGGCGTAATTAATATCTGTCCATATTGCGATGCCTGATATTTGAAAAGAATTTGGTTTTCATTAATTGGCGCACCATCACTAACTCCAGCAAATTCAGCCACATTTTTTTCATCAACATCCAATATAAAATAACCAGTTTTGTTTTTGTTTTCACCCATTGCCTTTCGAGCAACCACTGCAAGTTCATAACGCAATCGCATATAATCACCTTGCATAATCGAACGCGGGTCGATAGGCGCAAGCTCTAAATAAACCACACGACCATCACGAAGAATTTCTTGTTTTTGAAAAATAGCGAATGTGAATGCTAAAATAATAATCAACCCAAAACCTAAGTTCAAATAAGCTCTCATTTAAACACTCCCCTTGTTACCAGAACGGTTATACCGAAGAGCAGAATAAATTAACAAACAAACAACCCCAACTGTAAAGGCAACTAAAGCCGTTTTATCCAAAGTCAATTGCAGGTTATAATAAAGTTTAAAAATAAATAAAGGCGTCAATAAATACCCTGAAATCAACATAAACTTATCCCGATAAACATAGCCATATATCAAGCAGAATATAGTGATATACAGACCTTCAATTGACGGGAATATTAGCAGTGCCCAATTTTTTGTATAAATAGGCACAGATATTTCTGTCTCAATTAAGTTGAATGTCACAACCAACATCACAAAAATATAGGCTGCAATAAACGCATAAGCAGGCAATCTATACAAATAATTTTTATCAAATTTCACCAATAGTAAGGCTACAAAAATAGTTACTAACGCAATAAAGGTGGCTTCATAAAGAAAGAAAGAATTATTGCCAATGGCGGAGTAATATAACAATTCATTGAATAAAAAATGCATCATAAAAAACCCACAAAATAAAACAAAAAATATCTCAAGTTTAGTTTTGCCAATATATATGTTTACAAATGCAAGTGTCAAAACGATAGGCACGAAATATCGAATATTATTCCATAGGTTTTCATAACCAATAAAAAACCCAATGCGCTCCAATATCAAAACAGTCAATGCAATTTTACCAAATATCATAAAAAAGCTAGAAAATCTTAGCATAAACAAACTCGTGCTAGAATATGTAAAATGTCCTAAAACTACCATGACTATTGCAATAATGCCCGCATAAATCCAAATTGTTTCCTCGCTAACAGTGAAAAGTCCAAAAGAAGCAACAAATGCCAATATAAACGCGGTAGCAAAAAACGCGCCTACCGCCAATAAAATATTAATAAATATCGATGTCCCAATAACATCATCATCAATTTGTGCAATTTTTTCAATGGCTAAACCGTCACTATTTTTAAGTGTAGTAAGTAGGTCTAATATTTTCATAATATCCGCTCCTCAAAACCCTTTGTCACATGCCTAAAATATTTATATCCATAATAAAACAGCGCCGTTATAAACGCAGCACTAAACAAAAACACCAATTCAACTGTATCATTGTTGGCATAATTAAACACGGAGCTAAGAACCAAATACATAACAATAATTAGCATGCAAAAAAAGCCAACGCTATATTCTTCGATAGATTTTTTAATAAACTTTACAAATAAATACATTCCAACAAATATAAAATTAGCAACCCAAAAGCCACCGTTTAAATCTTTAATATTATACCCCTCAATTGCACCAAAAACATAAAGTGTTATAGGCGCAAAAACTCCAATAGAAAGCAGTAGTCTAATCCATTTCTTATCAAGCCAATTTTCACCTTTGTTAAGTGCAACCTGCGAAAAAATATAAACAGCAAGGTAAAAGCCCGATAATATAAGAGTTAAATATTCATCTTTAAATGTACCAGGGTAAAGTCCAAGCTCCCACCATGTCACCATCGCCAGAGTAGTCACAGCCAGCCATAAAACCCACAAAGGCGCAAACCGTGCCATAATCACCCAAGGCAATATCATAATTGCCCATGTTAAAAATAAAGTATAACTATCAGCGCCTGTTTGGTAAATTTGCCCAAACACCGCCATAAATACGCCAACAATAAATGCCGCCATGCTCAACACTAAATTACCAGCAAACACCTTACTTTTACCGATTAAATATGAGCTTAACCCCACCAAAAACCCAATAACCCCCAATAAACCAACAAGTTTTGCCATTGGCTGAATATTTGCCCAATTAAACGCAAAAAACAGTAAAATACCCGCGGTTATAAATAAAGTCCCCAAAACCAACAATAACCGCTCAATCCAAAGCCTTAAGGATAATGGCGATAATATTAAATTTAATGCTTCATTACGCGCCTCACTGTCTAAATAATCATTCTGCCACAGCTGATTAATAACTCTAGGTGTTGCCTGTTCAAACCGTTCAAAAAATTTCATTTTTTATATATTTCCCACAAAATTTCATATAGACATAACCTATAATAACAAAAAATAATAAATTGGAAAGCAAAAATGATAGGCCGCTTAAACCACATTGCCATCGCTGTTCCCAACCTAACCGATGCCATAAAAACCTATAGTCAAATTCTTGGTGCAAAAGTCACAAAGCCGCAAAAACTCCTCGAGCATGGGGTAACAGTCGTTTTTATCACGCTCCCCAATACAAAAATAGAACTGCTCGAGCCGTTAGGTGATAATTCTCCTATAACCAAATTTTTAAATAAAAATCCAATAGGCGGAATGCACCATATATGCTATGAAGTTGAAAATATAGAAACCGCTATAACCCAATTACAATCTCAGGGAGCAAGGATATTAGGCAACGGTCGCCCAAAAATAGGCGCACATGGCAACCCAGTAATATTCATGCACCCAAAAGATTTTAACGGAACACTTATCGAGCTCGAACAAGTTTAAGCACTGACCCAAGGAACGATTATGTCATTTGGAACAATCATCGCAGTTTACTTTGTAATTTGGTGGATTACCTTTGTCGCCATGGTCAATTATGGTCACACATCGCAAGCCAAAGCAGGCACAATCGAAAAAGGCACTCCAGCAGGCGCACCACAAAATTTTAGTTTTGGGCGCAAAGCATTTTGGGTAAGCATAGTTGCGGCCATTGTTACAGCTTTTATATATTGGCTAATAGAAAAAAGCGGACTAAGCTTAAGCGACTATCCTTTTATGCCTAACTTTAGAGAATATAAATAAAAAAACCGCAACCTTAAAGTTGCGGCTTTCAAGGCTTAGGTTCTAGCTATAATCGAAAACCATTTTAATAAAGAATAAAGCCGATATAATCGCCACGGCTGGGTTAATATCTTTAATTTTCCCAGTCAATAACTTAATTAAAAAGTAAGTAATGAAGCCCAAGCCAATGCCATTGGCAATAGAGAAGGTGAGGGGCATCATAATAATAGTGACCATTGCAGGCAAATATTCAGTCATATCCTCCCAGTCAATATCTTTAATGCTTCTCATCATTAAACAGGCAACAAATATAAGTGCAGGCGCTGTCGCATATGCAGGAATAGTCGATAATAATGGGCTAAAAAACAATGCCAAAACAAACAAAATTGCAACAACAACTGCTGTTAAACCTGTCCGTCCGCCCGCTTCAATCCCTGCCGCACTTTCAATATAACTTGTTGTGGTCGATGTGCCTAAGGCAGCACCAACGACAGTCGCGCTACTATCCGCGAGCAATGCACTGCGTAAGCGTGGTAAATTGCCATCTTTATCGTTCAAATTTCCTTGATGGGCAACAGCCACCAATGTGCCAGCCGTATCTAAAATATCGACCAAAAGAAATGTAAATATAATGGTCAGCGCTCCAGCATTTAACGCGCCCATAATGTCCATTTGCATAAATGTAGGTGCAATAGAAGGCACAGGACCAACAATACCGCCATACTCTTGTACACCAAGTGCAATAGCCAGAATAGTAACGCCAATAATAGAAATAATAATCGCACCAGGGATACGCATAACGGTTAAAACCGCAATGCTAATAAAACCTGCTGAAGCCAGCAAAACAGATGCCGAGGCCATATTGCCCATTGTTACCAAAGTTGCAGGGCTGTCGACCACAATACCAGCATTTTGTAAGCCAATAATTGCTAAAAACAAACCAATACCAGCCGCGATAGAAAGTTTAAGTGTTCTAGGAATAGAATTAACCAACCAAGAACGCGCAGGCGTAAGTGATAATATTAAAAACAAAAGACCCGATAAAAACACAGCACCCAAAGCAATTTGCCACGACCCATCGAAACTAGGCACAACCACAAATGCAAAATAAGCATTCAATCCCATACCAGGGGCAAGTGCAATTGGGTAATTGGCAAGCAATCCCATAATTAATGTGCCAACAGCAGCGGCAATACATGTCACTACAAACACAGCGCCCAAATCCATACCCGCGTTAGCAAGTATCAATGGGTTGACAATAATAATATATGCCATAGTCAAAAAAGTAGTGACCCCAGCAATAACTTCGGTACGAATAGTCGTACCATTTTCTGTTAGTTTAAAGAAATTTTCCAAAACCTCTACCCCGTTAGTTAGTTAGTTAGTTCCGAGTCGGAACAAGCACATAATTATGCTAATTTAACGATTTGTGAAGTGTTTTTTCTATATTTAGGGGGTGTTGGTTGTAATTGCCACTAAATATAGTGCATAAACTAAAAATCACCCAAATAACCTCAAATATATTAAGAATCGATTCGTTTTACTCAAGTTATAGACATAATTCTGCCCCGATTAATAATTAGGCTTCACAGGCAGATAGATAGCCGTTAAACAGTTAAGTACACCAAATCAAAAATGAGTCACTAATATGCGTTTATCCGAATTTTTTCTGCCAGTATTAAAAGAAACCCCCCGCGAAGCCGAAATTGTTTCGCATCGCTTAATGTTACGCGCTGGTATGATACGCCAAATGTCCTCAGGTATATTTGCGTGGCTGCCACTGGGTTTACGTGTACTCAATAAAATTGCCAACATAGTCCGCGAGGAACAAAACCGAGCAGGCGCAATAGAATTGCTAATGCCAACCATACAAAGTGCCGATTTATGGAAAAAATCTGGGCGGTACGATGCCTATGGCAAAGAAATGCTAAGGATTAAAGACAGGCACGATAGAGAAATGCTCTACGGCCCAACAAACGAAGAAATGGTAACCCAAATTGCCGCTGCTGGTCTTAAATCTTATAAAGATTTGCCCCTAAACCTCTACCACATACAATGGAAATTCCGCGATGAAACTCGCCCCCGTTTTGGCGTAATGCGTGGGCGCGAGTTTTTTATGAAAGATGCCTATAGCTTCGATTTGACCGAAGAAGAAGGCATGAAATGCTTTAATCGAATGTTTGTATCCTACCTTAGAACCTTTGCCCGCATGGGCTTAACCGCCATTCCAATGCGTGCCGAAACAGGGCCAATAGGCGGTGAAGCGAGTTATGAATTTATAGTTTTAGCCAAAACAGGCGAAAGCGAAGTCTATTGCCATAAAGACTATCTAAGTATGGAAACCCCGAATGAAAATGTCGATTATAAAGCCGACCTAACACCAATCATCGAGCAATGGACAAGCAAATATGCCGCGACAGAAGATGTGCATGAACCCGAAGAGTTTGCCAAAGTACCGAAAGACAAGCAAATAACCGCACGCGGTATAGAAGTTGGTCAAGTATTTTTCTTCGGTACGAAATATTCCGAACCTTTAGATGCTTATGTTCAAGGTGCCGATGGTAAAAAAACTTACTTATATTCAGGCTCATATGGCATTGGTGTTTCGCGTCTTTTAGGCGCAATTATCGAGGCCTCGCACGATGATAATGGCATAATTTGGCCAGAACAAGTCGCCCCATTTACTGTCGGGCTAATAAACCTAAAATCGGGCGATGAACAAACCGATAAAACGTGTGAAGCAATTTACAATAAACTAACCCAAGCCAATGTAGAAACTCTTTACGATGACAGCAATGAACGCGCTGGCGGAAAATTTGGCAGAATGGATTTGATCGGTCTACCATGGCAACTCACCGTCGGACCACGCGGCATTAAAGATGGCACAGTAGAACTAAAAAACCGCAAAACAGGCGAAAAAACGACCTTAACAACCGAACAAGCATTAGAAAAGTTAATCCAACTATAAAGTGAGAAATATGCAATGTCCATTATGCTATTAAAATCCTCAGCCAAAACAAGGCGGTAGAATTGTAGTGCATAATATATCCCGAGCAAAATTAGAATTAATAATAAACAAAGGCCCATTCGTAATAAACAATATTGTTGCCACCGAAACCCTTGAAATCACACCATCAAAAGCTTCGAAGCAATTAAATTTTTTATTCCCAAATACAACATAAAACCCTAGCGAAACACAAAAATTAAATGACCCTAAAAAAAAGCCAAAACAAACCATTCGGTACTTTCGAACGTATGTTATCATTCCGCTATATTAGAGGTAAAAAACGTGACGGCTTTATTTCAGTTATTTCAGGTTTTTCTTTTTTAGGCATTATGTTGGGTGTCGCCACGCTCATTATCGTTATGTCAGTAATGAACGGTTTTCGTGCCGAGCTTACTTCTAAAATTTTAGGTATGAACGGGCATATTGTTCTTTCTGGACGCAATGTCGATTTATCGCAATATGCTCAAGTTGCCGACCTTTCGCGCAAAATTAAAGGTGTAACCAATGCTATGCCCGTTGTTGATGGTCAGGTTTTAGCATCAAATGGTGGCGAAAATAGTGGTGTCTATGTTCGCGGCATGTATGAAAAAGATTTACAAGAACTGCCGTTAATCGCGCAAAAAATAAGGTATGGTAGCCTAGATAATTTCGATAATGACGATAAAATCGCCATAGGCATAGGCATGGCAAGTCGGTTTAGGGTTAATATAGGCGATGCTATTAGCCTCATTTCACCCAACGGTTCCGTCACCCCATTCGGCACTTCCCCCCGCCAAAAAGATTATGTTATCGCCGCCATATTCGAGGTTGGCGAAAGCCGCTTCGACAGTCAAATTGCTATTATGCCATTTACCGAAGCCCAACTCTATTTTAACAAAGAAGGCATGGCATCTGCCGTCGAAATTATAACAGAAAACCCAGATGATATGGGCTTTATTAAAGATGAAATTATCCGTTTTTCACAAGATAATAATTTAGATTTATATATGCTCGATTGGCAACAAAGCAACGCCACATTTTTCAGCGCATTAATGGTCGAACGTAATGTTATGTTTCTCATCTTAATGCTCATTGTCATCATCGCCTCATTCAACATTATTTCAGGTATGATAATGATGGTTAAAGACAAAACTCACGACATAGCAATATTGCGCACAATGGGTGCAGGGCAGGGTAGCATTCAACGCATATTTTTTATGACAGGCGGCATTATTGGCATTTCAGGCACATTATTTGGTTTCCTCCTTGGCGTTGTTGTTAGTTATTATATCGAAAATATTCGTCAATTTGTTTCGCGCATATTTTCGACCGAAGTTTTTTCTCCAGAACTTTATTTTCTGTCCGAACTGCCATCAAAAATGCAATTCAACGAAATTATGACCATAGTTTTAGCGTCTCTAATCCTTTCCTTATTGGCAACTCTATACCCTTCATATCGTGCTGCTAAAACCGACCCTGTTAAAGCTCTAAGGTACGAATAACCATTATGCAAAACCAACAAATTCTCTCTTTAAAAAACATAAAACGTGCATTCGGAAAAAAAACTGACCAATTGCTCATTTTCGAAAACCTAAACCTTACAATCAACCAAGGCGAACTTGTAGCTTTGGTTGGGCAGTCTGGCAGTGGTAAATCCTCACTCTTACACATTGCAGGTTTGTTAGACACTCCCAATAAAGGCGAAATTTTTATCAATGGGGCAGATTGTAACAACCTGTCCGACAATAAACGCACCGAAATAAGACGGCACGAAATTGGCTTTATCTATCAATTCCACCATCTGTTGCCCGAATTCACTGCCCTAGAAAATGTTGCCATTCCTTTGCGCCTAAACGGTAATAATAAAGCAAGTTCTCAAGCCCGTGCGGTCGAAGTTCTAACCACATTAGGTATGCAACACCGCCTAACTCATATGCCTGCCGAACTGTCAGGTGGCGAGCAACAACGTGTTGCCATAGCCCGCGCCTTTTCTATAAGCCCTAGCTTAATTTTAGCCGATGAACCCACAGGCAATCTCGACCCAAATACCGCAGCCAACGTGTTCGATGAATTTCACAAACTCGCGCGGACACAAAACATGTCAGCCTTAATAGCCACTCATAATATGGAACTCGCCAATAAAATGGATAGAATTTTTATCTTAGAGAATGGCAAGCTCATAGAAAAAACGACCACTTAAACCAAATCGAATAACGTCCCACTACTCAGCAAACTCATTCCCCAAACAGTCGCTCCAATAAATACAAACCCCATAGTATCTTTAACATAATCCCAAGCAATAACTTTATTCATAGCATATTCTCCTTTTGTTCTCACTATTATGTTCGTGCTATGTTCTAATGTCAATTAGAATCACGAATTCATAATAACTTCAATAATTTCAAAAGGTTATATATGTATAATAAATTTTATCAGTGGCTTTAAACTCTAGCGTGACCCTAAATATGTCCATGAACGGAAAATATATTCAACAGGACCAAGCTTAAACTTTTTGCGCCAGAGCGATGAGAATATCAAGGTAAATACAGCGACTGCCAGTGCAATGGCTATGCTGGCTGCTGCTCCTACTTGTGCAAATAAGCCGAGCCCATAGCCATTAAATATAAACGATAAAATAACCGACTGCATTAAATATGCGCTAAGGGTTGCCGTGCCGCCTCTCGCCATAAATATTTTAAATTTAGTTACAGGAGCATTTGCCCATTTCGCAATTAAACCCAAATAACCCGCGGTCGAAAGTGGCGCAAATAACCCGATAATAGCCATGCCTATAATATATTCCACCGATACACCGCCCGTAGAGCCCATCATATACCATGCGCCATACGCGCTGCCGAGCACACCAACTGGCAAAGCAAACCGCCTAAACTTACTCCAAATAGGAGCAGCAGAGTTTGCTATAATGCCCGATTTAACAGCAGCCAAACCCAGTAGAAAAAACCCAAAAACCCCAAACCCTTGGTAAATGAATATTGCAGCCGCTCCTCTATATTCATAAAGCCGCCTTTGAGCAGTTTCTAAAAAGCTCCCATTGCTAAAAATTTCTTGTGAGATCTGAGAACTGGCCATAGCCTCGCGAATTGCTGCATCCATTTCTTCGGGTGCAAATTCATACCCAGCCCAAGTCGCTAAAGCTAGTAGCAGACCAAATAGTATTTGAATAACAATAAACACGCCCGCTACCCAGCATAAAGTCTTGACTTTAGAGTTTCTAAATAAATAAAGCGCAATACCAATTAAACCATATAGCAATAAAATATCACCCTGATAGGCAAGAGCAATATGCGCAAGACCTAAAATTATCAAGCCAATAATTCGCCTAAAATATCGTCCACCAAAGCCAACTTGGCTCTGTTTGGCAGAATTAATTTGATAAGCAAAACCAACCCCAAACATAAATGAGAATAATGAGTAAGATTTCATAAGAAACAGCGAATTTATAGTAAAATAAGCCCAACTATCGACCTCGGTTAATAACCCACCACCAAAATAGCTAAGGTCCACTGTATAAGCAATTAGACCGACATTAACCAAAGCAATACCAATAATTGCAAATGACCGAACCAAATCGGGCAGTATATGGCGACCTGATGCTTCACTTGCACTTATATAACTCATGGCTGACCCTTATAAACTTGTTTTTATCCTCCATAATATAAATGTAATTTTTTATGTCAATATTATTTGGTGACAAGTTATTCATAATATACAAATTAATTTAAACTTCCCCTTTTAAAAGCAACGCATAACCGCCATAATTTAAAATCTAACTTATAAAGACAAATAAAATGGCATCGACATCTTTAAAATCAGAGCAAAATTTTGTCCACCTACGCAACCACTCCGCCTATTCTTTACTAGAAGGTGCAATTCCAGTTCAAAAAGTTATCGACCTTGCCGCTACTGATAACGCCCCAGCAGTCGCAATAACCGATTCAGGCAACCTGTTCGGCGCACTAGAATTTTCTGAAAAATGCGTAAAATCGGGCGTTCAACCCATTACCGCTGTAACCTTAGCGGTAAAACTAGACGATGGTACGTATGCCCCAAGCCTAGCAAGCTCACAACGTAACAAATCCATTCCCACCATCGCCCTATATGCCCAAAGCAAACAAGGTTATAAAAACCTAATGGTCTTAGTCAGCCACTCTTTTTTAAACACCCCCGATGCCGAACTCCCCCACATTCCACTCAATATTTTAAAAATACATACAGAGGGTTTAATCGCTTTAACTGGGGGGCCATCGGGCCCAATCAACAAAGCATTATTTGAGGATAATACCGAACGCGCAGCTCAAAATTTAGAGATTTTAAAATCCCTATTCCCCAACCGCCTTTATATCGAATTACAACGCCACAATTTGCCCGAAGAAAATCAAACAGAAGCCGCCCTTGTTAAAATGGCTTATGATAATGATTTGCCTTTGGTTGCCACCAATCAAAATTTCTTTTCAAAACCAGCCGATTACAAAGCCCATGATGCCCTAATCTGCATTTCTCAAAGCACAGTGATCGGTGCCGAAGACCGTTTGCGCCTAAGCCCCAACCATTATTTCAAATCCACAACTGAAATGATTCAATTGTTTGAAGATTTACCAGAAGCAATTGAAAACACAATAGAAATAGCCAAACGCTGCGCCTATCGCCCGCACACCCGCGCGCCAATTTTACCAAACTTTACAGGCAGTACAGGCAAAGATTCCCTAAAAGCCGAGGCAGATGAACTCACGCGCATTGCCAAAATAGGTCTAAAAAAACGCCTAGATTTCCACGGCGCAAGCGAGGGATACACCGAACAAAATTATTACGATAGACTGGACTTTGAACTAAAAATTATCAACGATATGAAATTCCCTGGCTATTTTTTAATCGTGTCCGATTTTATTCAATGGTCAAAAAATAAAAACATACCCGTAGGTCCGGGGCGTGGTTCAGGTGCGGGTAGCTTAGTTGCCTATTCTCTAACAATTACCGACCTAGATCCGCTAAAATGGGGCTTGCTTTTCGAACGATTTTTAAACCCCGAACGTGTATCCATGCCCGACTTTGATATAGATTTTTGCCAAGATAGACGCGAAGAAGTCATCAGCTATGTGCAGAAAAAATATGGTTTTGACCAAGTCGCGCAAATCATAACTTTCGGAAAGCTGCAAGCCCGCGCGGTTTTGCGTGATGTCGGGCGAGTTTTACAAATGCCTTACGGACAAGTTGACCGTTTGTGCAAATTAGTACCCAACGCTCCGGGCAATGCCATGACGCTCGCCGAAGCCATAGCCCATGAGCCAAAATTACGTGAAGAACGCGATACCGAGGAAATTGTCGCGCAATTGTTAGAAATCGGACAAAGCTTAGAAGGTTTATACCGCCATGCTTCCACCCATGCCGCAGGCGTGGTTATTGGCGACCGCCCGCTAAACCAGCTTGTTCCGCTATATCGCGACCCACGCTCCGAAATGCCCGTAACCCAATTTAATATGAAATGGGTAGAACCTGCAGGGTTAGTAAAATTCGACTTTTTAGGTCTTAAAACTCTAACCGTACTTGAAACCACGCTAAAATTGCTTAAAAACCGTAACGTTAATATAGATTTATCGACCATTCCCATAGATGATAAACCTTCTTACGACCTCATCGCTCGTGGGCAAACCATAGGCGTATTTCAACTCGAATCAACTGGTATGCGCGATATGTTGCGCGGTTTAAAACCCGATAGGTTCGAAGATATTATCGCCCTAGTTGCGCTCTATCGCCCAGGGCCGATGGACAATATCCCTACTTATATAGCCTGTAAACACGGTACAAAAAAGCCCGATTACCTCCACCCAAAGCTGGAAAGCGTATTAAAAGAAACCCACGGCGTTATTATCTACCAAGAACAGGTCATGCAAATAGCCCAAACCCTATCGGGCTACTCGCTAGGCAGCGCCGATATTCTACGCCGCGCTATGGGCAAGAAAAACCAAGAGGAAATGGATAAACAACGTGAAATTTTTAACGCAGGCGCGGTTAAAAATGGTGTAAACGCCAACAAAGCCGACTATATTTTCGACCTCGTTAATAAATTTGCAGGTTACGGCTTTAACAAATCCCATGCCGCCGCCTACGCCTTAGTTGCCTATCAAACCGCGTATCTTAAAGCCAACCACCCTGTAGAATTTATGGCGGCTTCAATGACATTAGACATGGGAAATGTCGATAAGTTGCAAATATTTAAACAAGAATGCAACCAAATGGGCATAGAGGTTTTACCGCCAGACATTAATAAATCGGGCGTAGATTTTTTGGTCGAAAATGGCAATATCCGCTATTCATTAGCCGCATTAAAAAATGTTGGCACGCAAGCGGTTCACGCAATCGTAAAAGCCCGTGCCGAAACAGGAGCGTTTAAAAGCATCGCTCATTTTGGCGAAAATTTAAACACCCGTCATATTAATAAACGCGCAATAGAAAATATGATAAAAACGGGGGCATTCGACACCCTAAACCCCAATAGAGCTCAATTGTTTAACGCGCTAAACTCTATAATGGCGTTTGCAAATAAAAACCAGAGCGATAAAGAAGTCGGTATGGTCGATATGTTCGCCGCGATGGGCGATAGCAGTGCATCGCCAGAAAAACTCCCACTCCCCAAAACCAAACCATGGACAAATATAGAGGTTTTAGAGTTCGAAAAAACCGCAGCTGGCTTTTATATTTCGGGGCACCCATTAGATGATTACCAAACATTATTAAAGCAAATGAACATAATATCATGGGAAAAATTCACCAAAGATATTCTATCAGGCGGTAAAAAATCGGCAAAACTTGCCGCAACCATTACTTCAAAACAACAAAAAATATCCAAAAAAGGCAACCGCTTCGCCTTTATAGGTCTGTCCGACGCCTCCGCACAATATGAAGCCGTTATGTTTGGAGATATTTTCGAAAAATATGAAGAGCATCTGAATGTTGGCAATTTAATTCTAGTAAATATTGCCGCCGATGTCGAAGGTGAGCAAATTAAACCACGTATAAACTCAATAGAGCCACTCGAAAAACAAGCCACTAAATCATTAGAAACCAGCCTAAAAATTTACTTAGAAGGCAAAGATACTATTTCCTCCATCAAGAGTTTGCTCGAAAAAGGCGGTAAAGGCGAAGTTTCGCTTGTTATAACCAGTCAAGATATGCAATTTGAAGTGGAAATTTTATTAAAAGGGCAGTATATAATAAGTTCAGAACGCATCGCTGCACTTAAATCATTACCAAAAGTTAAAAGTATAATTCAAAATTGAGCCAAAATGTTACAAACCAACCCATATGCTAAGCTTTCT
Organism: uncultured Hyphomicrobiales bacterium; assembly: GCA_964531635.1. Lineage (GTDB taxonomy): Bacteria > Pseudomonadota > Alphaproteobacteria > Rhizobiales > OSC116 > OCS116. The sequence goes on from CAZHCZ010000010.1 coordinate 30,940, forward strand.
AATATTACTCATAGCTATGGCACAAAGAAAATTTTAGACGATATTTCGTTTAACATTAACCGTGGCGAAATTATCTGCTTGCTTGGCAGTTCAGGAAGTGGAAAATCCACGTTGTTGCGCCTCATAGCAGGGCTAGAAACTCTAAATTCAGGCGCAATTGTTATAAACAATAAAACCATTGTCGATGCTACGACATTCATTCCGCCCGAAAACCGCCAAATTGGTATGGTGTTTCAAGATTATGCTCTATTTCCTCATTTAACTGTACAAAAAAACATTATGTTTGGTTTAAGGAATAAAGGTGGTGCTATTCAAAAAATAACCAAACAAGAAGCTATGCAGCAACTAAACTATATTGGGATGGAAGAATATGCAAACAGCTACCCCAACACGCTGTCAGGCGGGCAACAACAACGGGTTGCTTTGGCGCGTACTCTCGCTACAAAACCTTCAATATTATTGTTAGACGAACCCTTTTCAGGGCTAGATGTTCACCTACGGGCAGATATGCGCAAAGACACAAAAAAACTGATAAAAGATAATAATATCAGTGCCATTTTTGTTACCCATGATTCCGAGGAAGCTCTATATTTAGCCGATAGAATTATACTTTTAAACAACTCTAAAATTGAACAAATCGGTACAACCGACGAACTCCTAAATAAACCCATTACTCCTTATGCCGCGCATTATCTACGGCGTTATAATCAAGTTGATGTCAGTATAAAAAATGGCATTGTAAAATCCCCATTTGGTGATTTTTTAACCAAAAACCTTTGTTGTTGTTCACAAACGATATTAAACCCAAGGGGCGATAGCCAAGCCGTGTTGCTTATTGCCGAAAATGATATTCACCTCGAAACCCACGATGCACCCGATAAGTTTGACCATCAACTAAAAGTTGAAGTTGCACATATTAACGCCTATAGCGAATTTTCGGAACTGCAGTTAATTGTCGAAGGTTATGACAAGCATTTAACTCTACGCACCAGCCTACGTGAGAAAAATGTAAAAATAGGCGATAAGTTTCAAGCCCACTTTAACTATAAAAACCTGCGAATTTTTACAAAAAACTCGTAGATTGGCTATTAACCATTAAATTATCTGGTAATTTGTCGCAAATATACTATATTAATAGAACCATTAAATAAAAGTAGAAATGAGCAAATCATTTCACCTGTAGGGAGTTTTCAAATGCCGGGTTGGACACAAATTTTAATCGTTGTTGTATTGGTCTTTTTATTGTTTGGACGCGGTAAAATTACCGATGTCATGGGCGATTTTGCAAAAGGTATAAAAAGCTTTAAAAAAGGCTTAGCCGATGATGAAAAGCCAGATGCAGAAGATGCAAAAATTATCAATCATGATGATGCATCGCCAAAGGTTTCAAAAACCGAATCCACTTCAGAAAAAGTCAAATAAATTTAAGCGCTAAGGTGAGTTATGTTTGATATAGGCTGGAGCGAAATTCTAATGATTGTCGCGGTTGCCGTCATCGTCGTTGGTCCAAAAGACATTCCTAAAATGTTACGCACTGTTGGCAATTATGTCCGCAAAGCCAAATCGGTCATGCGCGACTTTCAAAGCCAACTCGATGAGGTCGCCGATATAAGCGAGCTTAAAGAGTTAAAGTCCGAGGTCGACAATATCAAGAATTTTGACTTTGATAGCAGTATGGATAATATGGGTGCCTTTGATCTTGATGAAAAACCCCAAACAAGCGATGCGCCTTCACAAAAGCCAGATATAAGCAAAGCCGACACCAAAAAAGTTGAACCAAAAATTCAAGAAAAATCAAAAAATTTAAGCAATTGACCCTATTATGACTGCTGAAGAAGCCCCCAAAAAGCCTGAAACTGAGCAAGATACAAACCAAGTAGAAGCTGATGAGAGCCAAGCTCCCATCATGGATCATCTCTATGAGCTGCGCAATCGCCTCATAAAATCACTGGTTATCTTAGTTTTTTTTGCTGTAATTTGTGGTTTTTTCGTCAACACAATTTTTAATATATTGCTCGAACCTTTTGTTTCGGCAACAGGGGCAGATGAAACCGCAAAGTTAATTTTCACCGCCCCGCAAGAGCTGTTCTTCGTTTATTTAAAACTTGCTCTTTTTGGCGGTGTTATTTTTGGTTTTCCATTCATTTCATTCCAAATTTACGCCTTCGTTGCCCCGGGGTT
>CAZHCZ010000010.1:33130-35148 GCA_964531635.1 uncultured Hyphomicrobiales bacterium
AAAAACGAACGCGGCGCGTTTATTCCCTACCTAATTGCCACCCCATTCTTGTTCGCCCTAGGTGCGAGTTTGGTTTATTATTTGGTAATGCCGCTTGCAATGGGTTTTTTCTTAGGCATGGAACAAGGCGGTGGTCTTGGCGAGGCGTCAATTCAGTTAGAACCAAGGGTTAGTGAATATCTAAGTTTGGTTATGACATTAATATTAGGCTTCGGCTTTATTTTCCAACTGCCAGTTGTGTTAACTTTGCTTGCACGTATTGGTGTGGTCAGCGCAAAATGGTTAAAAAGCAAGCGTAAATTTGCTATAGTTATAGTGTTTGCCGCCGCCGCCATTCTTACCCCGCCCGACCCAATTAGCCAATTGGGCATGGCATTGCCAACCTTATTGCTTTATGAATTGTCAATTTTAGCAGTAAGATGGATAGAGAAAAGCCGCGAGAAAAAACGCGCAAGAGAAGACGAAAAATACGCCGACGAAGACGCAGATAAAAAAGAAGAGATGTAATGCACGATATAAAATGGATTCGCGACAATTCGCAAATATTCGATAAAGCCATGCAACGCCGCAACCTATCAGGCATTGCCGATAAAGCCGTAGCTTTAGACAAAGCAAGGCGCGACCATGTCCTAACCTTGCAGGATTTGCAAACCCAGCGCAATAACGCTTCAAAACTAATCGGCAAAGCCAAAGCATCGGGTGATGAAACCGCAGCGGGGCAAGCAATAGCGCAAGTCGCAAAAATAAAAACCGCCATAAAATCGGGCGAAGATACCGAACGCACGCTAACCGAAGCACTCAATAGCTTTTTAGCCCAACTGCCCAATATAATGTCGGACGATGTACCCGATGGTGCAGATGAAGAAGAAAACATAGAAATACATAAAATAGGCACACCACCAACCTTCGACTTTGAACCAAAACAACATTTCGATTTGGGTGAAGCATTGGGACAAATGGATTTTGAAACCGCAGCCAAAATGTCAGGTTCGCGCTTCGTAATTCTAAAATCCGACTTAGCCCAATTAGAACGCGCTCTAGCCAACTTTATGCTCGATTTACATACAAACGATTATGGACGCGAAGAAGTAATAGTGCCGATGTTAGTCAATGCCAATGCCCTAGAAGGCACAGGACAATTGCCAAAATTCGAGCAAGATATGTTCAAGACCACCGATGGCAAATATCTAATTTCGACCTCCGAAGTGTCGCTAACCAACATGGTGCGCGAAACCACATTGCCAGAAGCCGAACTGCCAAAACGCTACACCTCATATTCAAGTTGTTTTCGCTCAGAAGCGGGCAGTGCAGGGCGCGATACCCGTGGCATGATACGCCAACACCAATTCAGCAAAGTAGAAATGGTCAGCATCACCCACCCCGATGAAAGCGAAGCCGAACAGCAACTTATGTTAAAAGCCGCCGAAGATGTTTTAACCCGACTGGGTCTTGCCTACCGTGTAGTAAAACTCTGCTCAGGCGATACAGGTTTCAGCTCTAAACGCACATTTGATATAGAAGTATGGCTACCAGGGCAAAATATGTACCGTGAAATTTCGTCAGTTTCCACCTGTGGCGATTTCCAAGCCAGACGCATGAACGCCCGTTTTAAACCCACAAACGCCAAATCCCCAGCCTTCGTCCACACCCTAAACGGCTCAGGTTTAGCCATAGGACGCACCATAGTCGCCATTCTAGAAAATTACCAAAACCAAGATGGCTCAATAAATATTCCACAAGTTTTACAACCCTATATGGGCGGCAAAACATCAATAATAAAGTGTTAATCTACAATTAAACCTTATCTGTTATGCTTAAACAAAGGTGCGCATAGCACCCGCCATTAGGCGCGCCCGTGCAGGTTTTTACGAAAACGAAAAATAGCCGCGAGCGAAATGAACAATATCGTTAATTGTTTTATATGATTGGCTATATTATGTAAAAGTTTGAGTAGAGGCTAGGATGGCTGTCGTAAATCGTACCCCTTCGGAATTTCCTACAGATATTTCAGAAGAAAC
>CAZHCZ010000011.1:0-31709 GCA_964531635.1 uncultured Hyphomicrobiales bacterium
GGTGAGATGAATAGAGAAAGGCGTTTAATATCCACTATATAGTTTGGCAAATTGCTTGTACAGTTTAATGGTGCAAAGTTAGATGTTTTTTATATTTCCGATGTTGAGGGTGATGAATTATCGGTTATTGGTTCAGGTATTGGTTATTATAATGCTGATTTACATGCTTTAAGCCACAAACAAACGCCAGAATTATCGCACCATATGGTGGCGTCTAACAAGATTGCTCGTAACGCCGCCGCCAGTGAAGCAAAAAATTTAGGCTTTGAAGTTATTTGCAATGAAGAATGTTTATATGAAGATATTTTTAGCCTTGCTCCTAAACTCGTTCAAAAAATATTAGATGGCAATAAAGGTGTTTATATATTTGGTGGTGAACCGACGGTAAAACTGCCAAAAATTGCAGGCATTGGTGGGCGCAACCAGAGCCTTGCCTTGGCAATGGCAGAACATATTTACGGGCATGATGACATAACAATTATTGTAGCAGGCACCGATGGTACTGACGGCCCAACCCATGCGGCGGGCGCAATTGTTAATGGCAAAAGTTTTAGCAACCCAAAAGCAGCACTTAAGGCTTTGGAAATGGCCGATGCTAACACATATTTAAAAACAATAGGCGCGCTGTTTGTTTGCGCCCCAACGGGTACAAATGTTATGGATATTATCATCGCTATTAAAAAATAGCCTTCATATTTTAAATATTCAACTCAAAATCGGCAAGGCATAAAGACACACCATTAACGAAAATTTCTAAATGATGGGCGCCTGAGTAATAGGTGCGGGTGGTGATTTTTCTCATTGGGTGGGCTTTTTGGGCGTTAAGGCTTTCGCCTGCTTTTAGCTTAATGTTTTTCCATTTAAAAACTTTAGGGGCGGTTTTGCCGTTTGCTTTACGGTGGTGAATAGCAAAATCTATAATTAAATTTTGTTCTTGTTGCGATGTTGAGCTTAGGCTAATTTCAAACATTAATGCCTTGCCAAATTCAACTTGTGGAGTTTTAACCTCTAACTTTTCGAGCAACACAGCAGGCTCGCCATATCCTAGGGCTTCTAAACACGCTTTATGCCCTTGTTTTATCAATGTGCGGCAGGCGTGCTTTACCAGTCTTTCACGGTTTTTATCGGCATTTTTTAACCAGTCTTTGGCAATTTTTGTCACCAAATCGGGGTGATCTTTGGCTATATCGTTTAAATTATTGGCAACGCTGCGGCGGACATATTCTTCATCATCGTCTTTTAACGCTTCGAGTAGTTCTATAACGGGGGTTGGGTCTTTGACAAATTCGGTCAATTGCATACCCCACGGCAAGCGCGGGCGGGTGCCTTCGGATATTAACCGCCTTACATGCTGGTTCGGGTTCTCAAGCCATGTTTTAAGAACATCTAATGTTTCTTTTGGTTTTTCAATTATAAAATAACGAATACCAAATTCTGAACTTGAACGCTTGGTTAGCTGTTTGAATAAATTCATCGAAACATCAAAATTATCTAAGCCGTATAACCCAACATAATCGACCATCGGCATAATCGCCCAACCAACAATACCTGCATCGGAATGGTTTGTACTTATGTCATAACCTTCTTCTGGCGCAAGGCTTTTAAGCATTATATTAGCCGTTTTCTCAAAATCTCTAGGCATAAAGGCGCGTAAGGCTTTGGTGATTTGTGTTGAGCGTTGTTTTAGCTCTAACGCCTCTAAGTTGTCAGTTGCCATAGCGTTAAAACCCGCTTCATCAAAGCCGTTCCATGCTTTTGCAAAATGATGCGCCATGCCATTTATAACAGGCACGTTGAATAGGTTTTTAAACGGTTCGGGCATAAATATATTGCCTTAAGCTTTTTCTAAAACGCCAACGCGTTTGGTTAAATGACGCCAGTTTTTACCATGCCATACCCAGCTGAAAAAATTACCAATATCGTGCATAATGCCAATGGTGGCTGGCACTAAAATTAATACCAATATAGTTGCCGCCAACAGCCCAAACACCATAGTAATGGCGAGTGGAATTAGGAATTGTGCTTGTAGGCTTTTTTCGAACATGAGCGGTGTTAAGCCACCAATGGTGGTGAGTGAGGTTAATAATACGGCACGCAAACGGTCTTTTGCGCCCTGCACAGCCGCCTGATAAATACTCGCCCCTGCTTTAAGATATTCATCAATGCGCGTTACCAAAATAATACTGTCATTGACCAAAATGCCCGCCAAACCCAACAGCCCAAAAAGGCTCATCATGGTGAGGTTATAGCCCATAATATAATGCCCAAATAATGCGCCAACAAAGCCAAACGGAATAATCATCATCACCACTATGGGGCGGCTATATGATGCAAACACCCATGCCAATGTTATATAAATAAGCGATAAGGCTAAAAACCCACCAATTTGCATGTCTTGAAATGCTTCGGCTTGCTCTTGCCCGCGCCCGCCAACAGTTTTTGTTACGCCATATTTGGCTTCGATACTGGGGAGGATGCTTTTTTCAATTTCACTACGAACTTCATCGCCTGTCATAATTGCTGCGTTCACATCGCCCGTAACGGTTATGGATATTTTACCATTAATTTTGCGAATAGACCGAACCCCATCACGTTCAAAAATACTAACAATTTCACTAAGCGCAATATATTGCCCTGTGGGGCTTTTAAGCCTAAAGTTACGCAAACTACTCATGCTGCCTTCTTGGTCTGCAATGCTCACATTAACATCAACATCACCATCGAGAGTTGGGAATGAACGGGCAGTTATGCCTTGAAAATTATCGCGCAATTGTGATGATATATTTTCAATGTTAAAGCCCAATGCGCCACCTCTTGGCGTGAGTTTTAAAATTAATTCACGCGCACCTGTGGGGAAGTCATCATCTAACCCTGTCACTCCAGGTAAACCCGAAATTTGTTTTTGAAAATCGTCTGCGGCGGTTTGCAAGACATCTAAAGACGCACCGCTTAGTCGGTAATTAATTTCTTGAGCGCTGCTACCTCCTGCCGATTGTTCACTGACAATAATATTTTCGACCGATGCCAGAACGGGTATTTCGTCTTGCCAATTTTTAACAATATCTTTGGTGCGCACAACACGTTGTTCGGACTTAGTCAATTGCACATTAATGCGGGCATAAGGGTCGTTGCCTGTTTTAAGTCGGGTGAATATAGTTTGTACTAAAGAGTTTTTTACACCACCAAGCTTAATTTCAACTCTGCGTAAGGCATCTTCAATTTTAACAATGTCGGCCTGTATAACCGACATATTTGTCCCTGCACTAAACTCAACTTTAACGTTAACCTCTTCTTCTTCCGCCGATGGAAAAAAGTCGAAACTAACAGTGCCTGAGGTTACAAAAGCCACGGCAATAATAAAACTCGCAAAACTTGCGGCTAGAGTTGCCCAACGCCAACGGAATGAAAAAGCTGCAATACGCGCAAATATTTTCTCGCGGAAATATTCAAAACCATTGTCAAAATTTCGTCTAAAGGCATTGCGTTTTTGCCCTTTATGTTTAATTTTTACATGGCGCATATGTGCGGGCAAAATTAAAAAACACTCAATTAACGAAGCCACCATAACCGAAATAACCACAATTGGGAAAGTAATCATCACCTGCCCTATAAACCCGCCTATCATTGCCAAGGGTATAAATGCGGCGATAGTGGTTATAGCGGCGGCGGTTACTGGGCGTAACATGCGTGTTGCCCCCAATTGCACCGCATCTAAGGTATTAATGCCGTTGCGCATTTGAGTTTCGGCTTCTTCGGCAACCACAATGGCATCATCGACAATAATGCCCAGCATCATAATAAGTGCGAACATAGAAATCATATTAATGCTTGTACCCAATAAATACATGACCACAAAAGTAGCCATAATAGCAATCGGCACACCTGCTGCCACCCAAATGGCGATGCGCGCATTTAAAAATAAAAACAGCACCAATGCCACCAATATAAGTCCTGAAAAACCATTGTTTATTATAAGCCAAATGCGATCTCTGACATATTCGCCTGTTACATTAAATGCTTCTACCTTTAGGCTTTTTGGGTGTGTATTTTCTATTTTTTCAATATAGTCATACATAATATTCATTATGTTAAGCGTGTCGGAGCTTGCGGTTCGGGTAATTTCCAACACAATGGCGCGGGTATCGGCCATCATGCCAATTTCTTGTTCGGGGTTATATTGGCTGGTCAATTCGGCAATGTCTTTAAGCAATAAACGCTCACCCTTTTGCCCGACACTCATTTCTATTTCGCCCAGCTCATTGCTCGATTGTCCGATGCCAAAAAGCCTTAAGGGTTTTTCGGTTTTCCCCTCTAAAGAACCCGATGGACGATCGAGCGTTCCTGATGATATTTTTTGCGCGATATCTCTTAATGAAAGGGCAGTTTTTTCTAATGATTGGGCGTCGACATTAATGGCTATTTCGCGGTCGCGTTTGCCTCTAAATTCAATTTTATCAATGCCCGCCTCTAATAAACCATCACGAATATCTAATGCAAAGCGGTTAAGTGTTTGCTCGCCAAATGGGCCCGAAATGGCAATAGATGCAACAGGCTCGTAAAATTCTATTTTGGTAACGGTTGGCGTATCAGCTTCGCTTGGTAAATTTTTAACGGCCGATACAGCGCGTTCAACACGCGACATAGCGTCTGTCATATTTGCATCGGAGGCGAATTGTAAAACAATAGATGCCCGCCCTTCAAAAGCGCGTCCTCTAATTTCTATTAATTCATTGAGGCTACGCAGCTCGCCTTCTAGTGGGCGCAATATAGAAGCCTCGACATCATCGGGGCTGGCGCCTGTCCAACTAACATCAATACTTATAAAGTTAATTTTAAAGGTTGGCATAAGTTGGGTGTTAAGCTTAAGCAAAGCCGCGCTGCCCAATATTAACAGCACCACCATAAGCAAATTTGCCGCCGTGCGATGGTGGATAAACAAACGAATTAAGCCAGATTTACTGGCCGTTGGCGTTTCTAGTTTTATGGAGTTTTGCATGTTTATTCTCCAATTTTTTGTTTGTCATCTGCTTCAGTTTGTTTCTTTTTCTCAAGCTCTACGGCAATTTCTTCCAACCGTATGAGGCGTTGTTTTTCAGCCATATCGCGGGTGATCACTAGAATATCGTCACCTGCACTGCTTAATTTGGTTTCTAATATAATGTCGCCATCTAAAATTGCGCTGCCGCCATCTGCATTAACCACCAATACGGATTTGCCATCATAACCCACAATTTTTATATTTTTGGTTCTCAGGCGTATTTCTTTTTTTGGTTCTTCATCATCATTTTTAGGCTCGGTTGTTTTTTCTTCGAGAACATAAATTAAATTTCCGTCATAAACCACATGTTCAGGTACGCTTAAAACATTTTCATATTTGCGTTCAGGTACTTTTACCGTCACAAATGAACCAACACGTAAAGTGGCAATATCCTTTAACGAATTTATTTGGGCGAACAATTCAACGCCACCGCTTGCGGCGGTAATTTGTGCGGCAACGCGGTCAATCGTCGCTATAAAGCTTTTAGTGTTGCTGCCTGCTTGCCAAATAATTTCTATTTCTCGCCCAATTAACGTGCCGTCTTGGGCTAAAATACTGCCATACACTCCGTCCGATATTGTAAATACAATATCCATTTTACTACGGTCGATAAGTGTTGCCACTTGTTCATTGCTATTGGTAAGTTGCCCAATTTGCATGTTGGCATTCTGCACATAGGCATTAAATGGCGCAATGGTTTTTGTATTGGCTAAATCGCGCTGGGCTTTATCTATTGACCATTGTGCGGTTTTTAAACCCGTTTGCAATCGTTGCAGTTGCGATTTTTGCGCTTGGATATTATTTTGCGATAAACTAACATTTTGCTGGCGTTGCGTGAGTGAAATAAGTTTATCGTCCAATGCTTTTTTGCTAATTGTATTGCGCTTCTGTAAAATAACAGCACTGTCATAATCTTTTTGTGCCGATGTTAATTGTTGTTTTGCGGTTTTTAAGCTTATCTCCTCAGAGAGCGAACGCAATTTTAACTCATCAATATTCGATAAAGTTTCATCATATCGGCTTTGGGCGGTGAGCAATGCACCTTCATAGGCAAATGGGTCGATGCTGAATAACAATTCGCCTTTATTGACCAATGCGCCTGATTTAAAATTGGGCGATACTTGTAAAATTTCACCACTAACAGCGGGGCGTAGGTTAAGCTGTTTGTTGGCAACTGTTTGCCCATAAACCTCAATAATTGGGCGTATATCGGCAAATTTAGCGGTTAAAACATCGACCACTGCGGCTTTTTCGACAATTTCTTTAGCCTCTACTTCTGGCTTGTTATTATTCATAATTGTCATAATAACAATAGAACCGCCAAGCAATAAAATAGGCATGATGATGATTAAAAACACCCGCAATACACGGCGCCGTGTGGATAATGGCTTTATAACAACGCTATTGGCTTCAGTGGTTTGTATATCCATAATAAAAAATTTCTAAAGTTTCTTTAAATATAGGGACTCTTAATTGTATATTCAAGTCATGGGCGCAAAAAAGTTACTGAGCAAAATGCTCGGCTGTAAATTCATACTCTTTGCCACAAAAATCGCACGAAACTTGAATGTAGCCTGGTTTTTTGGGGTTGTCATTCGCCATTTCCACACGTTCCTCTTGGCTAAATTGCGATAACATATCTTCAATACGTTCTGGGCTGCATTGGCAGAATGCTTCTAATGTTTGCGGCATATATGCCCGCACACCTTTTTCGTGAAAAAGTTGAAATAATAAAGTTTGATTGTCAGCATCTGTGGCGGACAGTTCAAAATCTTTTACGGTTTTCATTAAAGCCCGTGCGTTTTCCCAATCGGATAACTGCAATTCTTTAAGTTCGGCTTCATCCATATCTGCGTTTGAACCGCCTTCACTGGCGATAGATTGTATCATTAACCCGCCTGCATTCCAGCTGCTATTGTCTTCATTAAACTCGGCCGCTAAACGCACTTCGGTTAACATTTGCTCAGATTGCCCAAAATATAAACCTGCCGCCGCCTCAAGAGAGATATTATCTAGCGCCACAATGCCCTGATAGTTTTGCATATCATCGCCTTGGTCAATGGTAATAATCAGCTGCCCTGCGCCGATTAAATTGGCATCGCTCATATCATCAATTTCCGATAATTTTGTGGCATCAAACCGTGCCGATGCGCGGAATTTAGCGGGAGTTTTATGGTCGCCAGTTGTATGATAATCGACCACCAGCATATTTAACGCACCATCGGTTTGGGTTTGCACAATAAGCCTGCCTTTAAATTTAATGCTCGAGCCTAATAAGTTGGCCAACACCACGGCTTTAGCAAGCACATTTGCAACAGGTTTTGGGTAATTGTGGTTTTTAAGCACCTCGGTAACTGAGTTGCTTAAGCGTACAATTTCGCCACGCACAGCGGCATTTTCGACTCTAAATGGAATAACAGTGTCTGTGGTCATTAATATACCCTAATCAAATAAATGTTTTAAAATGGCTTTTTGCGCATGAAGACGGTTTTCAGCTTCATCAAACACAACCGATTGCGAACCGTCGATGACTTCCGCAGTCACTTCTTCGCCTCTGTGAGCGGGTAAGCAATGCATAAAAATACTGTCTTTTTTGGCGAGTTTCATAATGTTTTTATCGACTTGATATGGCTGTAATAAATTGTGGCGGTTTTGCGCGTCTTTATCGCCCATCGAAACCCAGCAATCTGTTATTATACAATCGGCATTTTTAGCGGCTTTTGCGGGGTCGCGTTCTATTTTTATGTTGCCGCCAGCTTTTATGGCTGCTTGTAATATTTCAGGGTTAGGGTCTAACTGTTCGGGCGATGCTATGGTTAAGTTGAAATCAAGTAAAGCCGCGGCTTCTATCCAACTAGAGGCGACATTATTACCATCGCCAATAAAGGCTATATTTTGACCTTTTAAGTCGCCTTTATGTTCTTCAAAACACATAATATCCGCCATAATTTGGCAGGGGTGGCTGCGGTCGGTTAGTGCATTAATAACAGGAATAGTCGAATTTTGAGCAAGTTCTAGTACCATATCATGGCTATAAGCGCGTATCATTACACCATCGACAAACCGCGATAAAACTTTTGCGGTATCGGAAATAGTTTCGCCGTGCCCAAGTTGCATATCTTTGGCATTTAAAACAATTGGGCTGCCGCCAAGTTCTATTATACCCACTTCGAAACTTAACCGCGTGCGCGTGCTGGGCTTTTCAAAAATCATGGCGATTTTTTTACCTTTAAGTACGGTTTCATAAGCCTCTGGGTTGGCTTTCATATCTATTGCTGTGGCAATAATATCTTTTAACTGTTTCGCCGTTAAATCGGAAATATCTAAAAAATGTTTGACCATAATTATCTCTTTTCTTCTAAACTTATTGCAGCTTTGGTTAGTTTTTCCATCGCCAGTTCTACATCTTTTATAGTGGCAATTAATGGTGGTAAAATTCGCAATACATTATTGCCCGCAGGCACGGCAAGCATTTTTTGTTCATAAAGCGCGTTTAATATATCTATGTTTGAGGCTTTGCACTTTATGCCAATCAACAAACCTTCGCCGCGCAAATCTTCAAATATTGTTGGGTGAGCATCAATAACAGCAAGTAATTTTTGATTTAAAAAGCCCGCTGTTTTCCGTACATTTTCCAAAAACCCATCCGCTAAAACAACATCTAACACCGCATTGCCAACCGCCATAGCCAGCGGGTTGCCGCCATAGGTCGAGCCATGCGAACCAGCCGTCATGCACATGCCAACGCGCTCAATTGCCAAACATGCGCCGACAGGAAAACCACCACCTATGCCCTTGGCGATAGACATAATATCTGGTTCTACACCATAAGTTTCATATGCAAATAAAGTTCCCGTACGCCCAATGCCTGTTTGAATTTCATCAAAAATAAGTAGGATGTCATTTTCATCGCAATATTTACGGAGTTTAACCAAAAACTGTTTTGAAAATGGGCGTAAGCCGCCTTCGCCTTGTATTGGCTCTAATATAATGGCAGCGCAATTTTTCTTTGTGGCTGTGCACATTGCGTCCCAATCTTCGAACGGCACTTGAATAAAGCCAGCCGCTTTAGGCGCAAAGCCTTCAAGGTGTTTTTCTTGCCCACCTGCGGCTATCGTTGCCAATGTTCGTCCGTGGAATGCGCCTTCAAAGCTTATAATATTCACTTTGTGGCTGTTGCCTTTTTCATAATGGTAACGCCGTGCCATTTTAAACGCACATTCATTACTTTCTGCACCCGAGTTGGTAAAAAACACCAAATCGGCAAAGCTGTTTTGGCATAATCGCATGCTAAGCTTTTCTTGGTTTTCATCTTTATAAAGGTTAGACGTGTGCCATAATTTTTGTGCTTGTTCGGTTAACGCTGCAACCAAATATGGATGCGCATGACCAAGGCTTAATACCGCAATGCCTGCACCAAAATCTAAATATTCTTCAGTCTGTCCAGTTTTTGGGTTTTTGCCATATAATATACAGCCTTCACCACGGTCAAAAGAAAACTCTGTCCGTGCATAGGTGTTAAGCAAATGATTTTTCATATAAACAACCTTGGCAATAATAAAAAAGTGATATTGCTTAAATGTAGCTTAACTGTCAATACCTAAATAAAAAACAATCCATTTGATTTGTTGGGAATAAAATTATACAACATGTATTGAGTGTGAAATGTAATTTTAAATGGTGCAGGCATGTCAATTCAGGGAAAGAAAGTTTTACTGATTATAAGCGGCGGTATTGCGGCTTATAAAAGCCTTGAGCTTATTCGGCATATTAAAAAATCTGGCGGGGCAGTTCGCGTGGTAATGAGCAAATCTGCCGCGCAATTTGTTACCGCTTTATCACTCGCTGCGCTGAGTGAAAATAAAGTATATGATGATTTATTCAGCTTAACCGATGAAGTCGAAATGGGGCATATTAGCCTTTCACGCGAGAATGATTTAATTTTAGTAATGCCCGCCACTGCCAATATTTTGGCAAAAATGGCGCATGGCATTGCCGATGATTTACCCACCACATTATTATTAGCCACCGACAGCCCAATATTGGTTGCCCCTGCCATGAATGTGCGTATGTGGGAGCATATTGCCACGCAGACAAATGTAAAAACATTACGCAAAAATGGCATTGGCTTTATCGGTCCTGATGAAGGCGATATGGCGTGTGGTGAGTTTGGGTTTGGGCGGTTGTCTGAGCCAATAAATATATTATCTGCCTTAAATGATTTTTTTGCCCCAACTGAGCAAATATTGGCTAACAAGCATGTGCTTATTACCGCAGGCCCTACGCATGAACCGATAGACCCTGTGCGGTTTTTAGCCAATTTATCGTCAGGTAAACAAGGCTATGCTATAGCCGCAGCCGCAGTAGATGCAGGGGCAAGAGTAACATTGATTACAGGCCCTTCTAGCCAAGAAATTCCGTTGGGTGTAACTGCCATTAAAGTCACCACTGCCGAACAAATGTTAGCTGCAACTCAGCAAGCCTTGCCAGCCGATATTGCCATTTTTGCCGCCGCAGTAGCGGATTGGAAAATTGCCGATTATTCGAATAAAAAAATTAAAAAACAAAAGGGTGATGACCGTAAAATACTTGAATTTGTGCAGAACCCTGACATTTTAAAAACCATATCAAACCTTAAACAAAACCGCCCCAACTTGGTTGTTGGTTTCGCCGCCGAAACGGATAATATTATTGCCAATGCTCAAGCCAAAATAAAACGCAAATCTTGTGATATAATGGTGGTTAATAATGTAGCGCCTCACACAGGCATTATGGGGGGTGATAATAATGAGGTGAGTATTATTACGCCCGATGGTAAAATCGTTAAAAGCTTTAGTTTAACCAGCAAAACCCAAATAGCCAAACAATTGATAACTTATATCGGGGAATTATAAAGCATGAGCAAAGTGATTGTAAAATTACAAACATTACCACATTTCAAGGGGTTAGAACTGCCCGACTATGCCACCATTGGCAGTGCGGGTTTAGATGTGCGCGCGGCGATAGATGCCAACACGCAAATTGTTTTAAAGCCCAATGAACGCAAGTTAATTGCTACAGGTTTAAAGATGGAAATTCCTTTAAATTACGAAATTCAAGTGCGCCCACGTTCAGGTTTGGCATTTAAACATGGCGTAACCATTGCCAACGCTCCGGGTACGATAGACAGTGATTACAGAGGCGAAATTGGCGTATTATTAATAAATTTAGGGCAAGAAGATTTTATCGTTAAACGTGGCGAACGGGTGGCGCAACTTATTTTAGCCCCCGTTGTGCAAGCGCAATTTAGTGTGGTTGAAAGTTTAAGCGAAACAGCGCGCGGTACGGGCGGCTATGGTTCAACAGGGGAAAATTAAAATGTTACGATTAACTCGAAAAACTCAATTGGCAATAGAAGCTGTGTTGGATGTTGCTTATAATTCTCGACCCGACCCTGTGCAGTCGAAAGACATTACCAAACGCCAAGGTATTCCTCAGCGTTATTTAGAACAAGTAATGCAGCAATTGGTACGGGCGAGCATCTTAAAAGGTGTTCGAGGCCCTAAAGGTGGTTACCGTTTAGCCCGAGAACGCAGGCGTATTAGTGTTGGCGATATTGTACGGGTAATAGCCGAATTAGAAAATCAAGACGAAATAAAAACCGACATTCAGTCCGATTTAACCAGCCTCGTTGTTGAGCCTTTATGGGACGATATACAAGCCCAATTGCTAAAACAACTTGACGCTATAAGCATTGAAACTTTATATCAAAGAGCCATTGCTAAAAATGTTGCAACAGGCAATAATATAAAAAGTGATTTTACAATATAAACCATAGGTAAAAACAATATGAACGAAACAGTTGGTCGTGGAAAAATATATTCATCAATTACCGAAACATTTGGCAACACTCCACTTGTTCGTTTAAATAATTTAGCAAAAGCCGAAAATATTCAAGCTGATATTTTATTGAAATTGGAGTTTTTTAACCCACTTTCCTCGGTTAAAGACCGCATTGGTGTGGCAATGATTGAAGACCTTGAAGCGGCGGGTAAAATTAATGAAAACACTGTGCTTATCGAACCAACATCGGGTAATACGGGCATTGCATTGGCATTTGTAGCGGCGGCAAAAGGTATTAAACTTATTTTATGTATGCCCGAAAGCATGTCTATCGAGCGCCGTAAAATGTTGGTGTTTTTGGGTGCAACTTTAGAGCTTACCCCCGCCGCCGAAGGCATGAAAGGGGCTATCGCCAAAGCCAAAACTTTGGCTGAAGAAATTGACAATGCCATTATTCCGCAACAATTTTCTAACCCCTCTAACCCCGCTATTCATAAGCGCACCACCGCGCTAGAAATTTGGAATGACACAGATGGTAATGTTGATGTGGTTATTGTAGGTGTCGGCACAGGTGGTACATTAACGGGTGTTGGCAGTGTGCTTAAGGACAAAAATCCTGAGGTTAAGATTATTGCCATTGAACCTGAGGATAGTGCTATTATTTCGGGCAACCCTGCTGGTCCTCATAAAATTCAAGGCATTGGCGCGGGCTTTATTCCCGATAATTTAGACAAAAGTTTAATTGATGAAGTGATAACTATTGGCAATGAAACCACGTTTGAAACGGCACGTATGGTGGCTAAAAGCGACGGCATACCTGTTGGCATTTCCTCTGGTACGGCCATTGCCGCTGCGCTCGAAGTTGGCAAAAGAGATGATATGAAAAACAAACAAATTGTGGTTATTATTCCATCGACAGCCGAACGTTACTTAACCACTGCTTTGTTTGATGGTGTGTAATGAAGTTTAAACTTTTTTTAAAAATTATACTCATAATTTTCCCTGTTGGCGCTTATGCTGTACAAGCTACGCTGTCGATTGAAGATTTGTTAAAAGAAACGGGCATTGAAACACCTGATACTGTTAAAATTGAAACGGTTACACCAAACAAACAGCCCCCTAAAAAAACACTTGATATAAGGCGAACAGGGCTAGAATTACCGCGGTTTGTTAGCATTAAACGCAACCCCGTAAATATTCGCAAAGGCCCCGATAAAAAGTTTAACATTGTTTGGACATTTACCCGCAAAGGTTTGCCCGTAGAGATTATTGATGAATATGACAATTGGCGCAAAATTCGTGACCATTTTGGTGAAGAAGGCTGGATTTTTCATTCGCTTTTATCCAATGCCCGTTATGGAATGGTTCAACCATGGGAACCTAACGAATTTTTTACCGTTCATAAAGGGCGCGATGAAAGTTCAAAAGTTACAGCTCAATTTGAAGCGGGCGTTTTAACAGCTATAAAATCTTGCGATGGTATATGGTGTGAAGTTGGTAAAAAAGGCTATCAAGGTTATATTAAACAGGAATTTTTATGGGGCGTATACCCCAATGAAAAGGTGGAATAATTGAGTAATAATTTAACATGTTTTAAGGCCTATGACATTCGTGGTAAATTGGGTAAAGAATTAAATGAAGACATTGCTTATAAAATCGGTAGAGCATTTGCTACTTTTCTTATTGAACAAAATTCTTGTGACAATAAAACCATAGTTTTAGGGGCAGATATTCGCCCGACCAGCGAAGGCTTAAAACTTGCAATGGCAAAGGGCATTATGGCTGCGGGCATGGATGTTATCGACTTGGGCATGGTCGGCACTGAAGAAATTTATTTTGCTACAGCGCATTTAGGTTTAGCGGGCGGGGTCGAAATAACCGCATCGCACAACCCAATAGAATATAATGGTATGAAGTTTGTGCGTGAAAACTCTATCCCGATGAGTTTGGAAGATGGTCTAGACACAGTTAAAAGCCTAGCCGAAGCCAATGATTTTATCGACCTGCCCGATAATGAGCAAGGCGGTTATTCTAAACATTCGAACGAGCGCGCCTATATTGATCATTTAATGACTTATATCGACATTAAAAAAGTAAAACCGCTTAAAGTTATATTCAATGCTGGCAATGGCGCGGCAGGGCATATTGCCGATGCGCTTGATGAAAAATTTAAGCAGTTAGGCGCACCTGTTGAATTTATTAAAATTCATAATGATGCCGATGGCAATTTTCCTAATGGTATTCCCAACCCGATGTTGGTAAACAATCGTGCTGCCACTGCCAATGCGGTTGTCGCCCATAATGCCGATATGGGTATTGCATGGGACGGAGATTTTGACCGCTGTTTCTTTTTCGATGAAACGGGCGCATTTATCGAAGGTTATTATATTGTAGGGCTTTTGGCGGAGGCTTTTTTAAGCAAACAAAAGGGTGCTAAAATTGTATTTGATGCACGTATGACGTGGAACAGCATCGACATTATAAACAAAAATGGTGGCGTGCCGATAATGAGCAAATCTGGACATTCTTTTATAAAAAAATTAATGCGCGAGCAAGACGCTATTTACGGCGGTGAGATGTCAGCACATCATTATTTCAAAGATTTTTCATATTGCGACAGTGGTATGATACCGTGGATTTTGGTTGTAGAATTGTTATCAAGGGGTGAGCAAAAATTATCGGAAATGGTCGCAGATAGAATTACCGCTTACCCTTCATCGGGCGAAATTAATAGCAAGCTTGATAACCCCAAACAATCCATTGCCGATGTATTGAATTTTTATAAAACCGATGCTTTACACATAGATTATACTGACGGTATTAGTTTAGAGTTTGGCGATTGGCGGTTTAATTTGCGCTCATCTAACACTGAACCCGTGGTGCGGCTTAATGTCGAAACACGCGGCAACCGCCAATTACTCACGCAAAAAACCGATGAAATATTGGGTGTTTTATTGAGAAAAGCATAAGATTTTATAAGAAAACAAAGGGTATATAGACTATAATTGCGTGGAGAAAATGCCAGTAATGTATTTTTAACCTGAATTGTTAAAAAAACATTGATATAATCAATTATGATAAAAACAAAACACAATTTAAAATCTTTATTCTATATAACGCTTGGCTATATTTGTTTTGCGTTGGGTTTTATTGGTATGTTTTTACCCGTAATGCCAACCACTATTTTTATGATTATTGCACTTTGGGCTTTTTCTAAAGGGTCTAAAAAAATGCACCATTGGTTGCTTAATCACCCAATGTTTGGGCGAAGCCTGCGCGATTGGGAAAACTATAAAGTTATTCCTAAAAAAGCAAAGCTAACCGCTTCTATAGTTATTTTGTTGAGCATGGGCTATATTGCATTTTTCTCATCTGCGCCTGTATATATTGCGGCTTTCGCTATAATAACAATGTCCGTCGTAATCATTTACATAATAACACGTTCATCAGAGCGCCCAGCCGATAGCGTTAATCCTTATATTGTCGTTATTGGTGGGGCGAATATCGATATTACCGGCATCGCTAAAACCACTCTTGAATTTTCAGAATCCAACATTGGGCATTTGGCATTTGGTGCGGGCGGTGTTGGGCGCAATATTGCCGATAATTTTGCACGGCTAAGTGCAGAACAGAATATAGATACATATTTACTCTCGGCAATAGGCACAGACTTGCACGGCCAGTTATTGAAAGATGAAAGTGAAAAAGTTGGTATAAATTTAGAGCATTGTTTAATACTCGACAAACCAACAGCAAGCTATTTATCTATTGTCGATAATAACGGAGAAATGCGCACCGCCATTAATGATATGGCAATTATAGAACAAATAGATATTCAATATTTAAGTTCAAAAAAACAGTTTATTAATAATGCTGAACTTATAATTTTAGAAACAAATATTACCGAAGAAGCCATTGATTATATATGCAAAAACTTTACGCATATCCCAATTTTTGTTGATACCGTTTCGGGCGTTAAAGCCGCTAAAATCATTGATAGTTTACATTTAATTCACAGCATAACTCCCAATTTAAACGAAGCCGAAATTATGAGCAACATAACTGTTAAAAATGATGCTGATTTAGATAGGGTGGCAACATTTTTTCATAGAAAAGGCACAAAAAACCTATATATAACCTTGGGCAAGGCGGGTATTTATATATCTTCCTTAGTTGATGGGGTTATTGTTAGTGATAAAACACCCACTTTAACTGGCGCTATTGTTAATAGCAATGGCGGGGGCGACGCATTTTTAGCGGGTTTGGCTTTTGCATTTATACAAAAAATGGACGATAATGAAAAAATAAATTTTTCTCGTACCTGTGCATTTTTAACGGTTTCATCTGAACACACCATCAACCCAGAACTAAACTTTGAATGGGTAAAAAAGCACATGGAGCAACTTAAGGTCAAAATATAAATGATGAAATATTTAAACATTGCGCCACAAATTCAAGCGGCATTGGATAAAAAACTGCCTATAGTGGCTTTAGAATCGACCATTATTTCACATGGAATGCCTTACCCACAAAATATTGAAATGGCATTAGAGGTCGAAGACATTATAAAGACCCATGGCGCGACCCCTGCGACAATCGCCATTATGGACGGGCAGCTAAAAGTTGGGTTAAGCCATGCAGAAATTGAACGTTTAGCCAAAACAGGGCAAGATTGCGTAAAGGTGAGCCGACGCGATATTGCTTTTATTCTTAGCCAAAATAAAATAGGCGCAACCACTGTCGCCTCGACTATGATTATTGCAGCAATGGCTGGTATTAAAATTTTTGCTACAGGCGGTATTGGAGGGGTGCATCGCGGGGCTGCAAAAACATTTGATATTTCGGCCGATTTAGAGGAGCTTGCAACCAGCAATGTTGCGGTGGTTTGTGCGGGTATAAAGTCTATTTTAGATTTAGGGCTAACCTTGGAATATTTAGAAACCAAAGGTGTGCCTGTTATCGGTTATAAGACTGACAGCTTGCCAGCATTTTACACGCCTTCAAGCCCATTTAAAGTCGATTATAATTTAACAAGCCCGCAAAATATCGCCCAAGTGCTTAAAGTAAAGTGGGATATTAAACTCAATGGCGGGGTTATTATTGCCAACCCTGTACCCAAAAATGCCGCGATGGACGAAGCCGAAATTAATCAACATATCAACCAAGCACTTAATGAAGCACAACAACAAAATATTGTCGGCAAACAAACCACCCCATTTTTATTGGCGCGAGTTAGTGAATTGAGTAAAGGCAAAAGCCTTAAAGCCAATATCGCCTTGGTAAAAAATAACGCCAAGCTTGCTGCACAAATTGCTGTGGAATATCAAAGAGGGCTGTGAAATGATAATCTCTTGCGGTGAAGCACTGATAGATTTTTTTAAATCTAATGACGGGCAAAATTTTACGCCTATGGTCGGCGGGTCATTGTTAAATGTTGCTGTCGCCATTCAAAAGTCAGGGCGTCAAAGTGCATTGCTTAGTAATTTATCGACCGATCAGTTTGGACAAAAGTTATTGGCTTATTTAAAGCATAATAATGTCGACACCCAATATATAACCCGCTCTGACCATATGACGGGGCTAATATTTGTACATTATAATGCCGATAAAAGTGCTCATTATAGCTATTATGGTAGCAATACAGCCGAAAAAAATTATAATTACGCTTCCAAAACATTACAGTTTAACGATGATGTTAACTGCCTACATTTTGGTTCTTTTTCATTGGTTGTTGGGCAAACATCAACAAGCTATGAAGCGCTTATAAAAGCCGAATATAAAAATAAAATTATCAGTATCGACCTTAATATTCGCGCCACCATTGAGCCAAATATGCAAAAATGGCAAACGCAATTTGAAAGACTTTTACCGTTTGCCCATATTGCTAAGGCAAGCAGCGAAGATGTTATGACTATGTATGGTCTAACCACAATAGACCGCAAAACATGCTTCGAATATATGCGAGAATGGCAAAAAATTGGTGCTAAAATGTTGGTCATTACGGCGGCGGAACGAGGTGCTTATTTACTGTGGCAAGACCAAGAGTTTCACGTCCCCGCGCAAAACCCAACCATTGTCGACACTGTTGGTGCGGGTGATTGTTTTATTGCAAATTTCCTTAGCCATCTCGATAAACAAGCATTGCTAACCAACAAAGCATTCCCTAGCATTAGCCCCGCTCAACTCACCAATGCAACAAAAGCCGCGATAAAAGCCGCCAGTTATACGCTCACCCAAAAAGGTGCTGTATTTCCTTAAGCAAATCCTATCTTGATAGAATTATCGTGGGGAATGGTTGCTGTTTTTTGATGAGCCCCTGCGGGCGACCACGTTCGCGGTCTTGCTACGCTGCGCGGTCGGGCGCTTGCCCTCCTAATTGGCTGTGCCAATTTGGTTTATATTAAGCCCCTGCGGGCGACCACGTTCGCGGTCTTGCTACGCTGCGCGGTCGGGCGCTTGCCCTCCTTCGTAAAAAATGTATTTTTTACTCATCTTTTTTACCCTCTACAGGTTAAAGGGTTTTGCATTATTATTAAGCGTGAGGGGGCTAACTTTCTTATAGACCTATCTTTTACGAACCTTATCGCGGTTTAGTTGGCTTAGTTTGTTAACACCCATAAGCATCATTCCGCGTTTAAGTTCGGCTTCGAATTTGCCTAAAACCGCCTCGACACCCGCCTGCCCGCCTGCGGCTAGGCCGTAAAGATATGGGCGGCCTATTGAACAAGAATTTGCGCCAAGGGCTAACGCTTTTAGTACATGTGTGCCACGCCGCACACCGCCATCGCATATAATTTCTATTTTTCCACCGACAGCATCGACAATATCGCTTAAAATATCGAACGGGGCTGGGCTATAATCGAGTTGGCGACCGCCATGGTTGCTAATCATAATTGCCGATGCGCCAATATCGACCGCGCGTTTGGCATCATTAACCGACATAACGCCTTTTATGGCAAATGCTCCACCCCATGCCTCGACAGCTTTTTGCGCATCGTCCCAGCATAAATTGGTATCAAATTGCGAGTTGATATAATCAATAACCGATATATTGCTCATATCAGCCTGCCCATCTAAGTTGGCGAGTTTGAATTCTTCGTGGGTTAAATAATTATAAACCCAACGTGGGCGCGTGGCAAAACTGAGCAAGGAGTTTAAGGTGAATTTGGGCGGCATGGTCATGCCTGTGCGTAAATCCCGCTCGCGATTGCCTGCAACAATGGTATCAATAGTCAAACAAAGGGCGTTAAATTTGGCTTTTTTGCAACGCTCAATTAACTCATAAGTTAGCCCACGGTCTTTATGAATATAAATTTGGAACATTTTGGGCGTATGGGTTAATGCGCCAATTTCTTCTATACTGACCGAAGATAATGTCGAGAGTGAAAAATAACTGCCAAATTTTTCGGCCGCACGTGATGTCGCACGTTCCCCGTCATGGTGAAATAACCTACTCATTCCTGTTGGTGCTAAAAACAAAGGCGAGGCAACATTCTGCCCTAAAATTTTAGTCGATAAGTCAATATTTGCAACATCGGCTAACCCATTAGGAACAAGGTCATAATCGTCAAAAGCGTTGGTATTGCGCCGTAAGCTACATTCATCATCTGCGCCGCCATCAATATAATGAAATAAAGGCGACGGCAATTTGCTCTTAGCAAGCTTACGAAAATCTGCAACATTGTGACAATTTTTTAATGACATATTTATTCCTAATATTTTTTAAGCCAACCCAATAAACCGCAATAATATACTATTGGAAAAATCAAATTTACCAGTATAACTATTATTAGCACAATTTGTCTGTACATGAAATATTGGAAATTAAATGAAAAGTTTTAGATCAATAAAGTCTGTAAACTCCCTCGAAAATTTTGGTCGAGTTCGGTTGTCTAAAAACTTTTTCATGCGTGAATTTTTATATTCTGAAATTGCTAATATTATGGGCATTCAAAATATTCCTGATGACCCTATGCTCGCCATAAAAGTTGGCACTAAGCTTTGTGAAGAGATATTAGAGCCGTTGCATGATAAATTCGGGCGCATTGCTATTCGGTCGGCATATCGCTCTTGTGCGGTCAATCAATATGGCAATGAAAACAATCATTCATGTGCAACAAACCAAGCCAATTATGCAGGGCATATTTGGGATAAGCGCGATGCAGACGGCAAAATGGGCGCAACTGTTACAATTGTAATTCCATCATTTTATGATAAATTTAACAAACAAGGCGATTGGCAACAGCTCGCTTGGTGGATACATGATAATATCAATTATTCAAGTATGTATTTCTTTCCTAAATATTTTGCGTTCAATATCAGTTGGTATGAAACACCTTCAAAGTCGATTAATAGCTATGCCGAACCGAAGCGCACGCTAACCAACCTTTCAATGCCAAACAATCAGGGCGACCATTCTTCTCACTATCAAGGTTTAATCACCGCGTTTAATTTGTAATTTGTGAATTATTCTTTATAGTATATTAATATTAATATTAAATTTGGAGTTCATATAATGAAAAGAATTTTAATTGTTGGTGCCAAGGGCAATATTGGCAAAGCCGTTGCTAAAGATTTAGCGCAAGATTTTAAAATTATCAGCGCAGGGCGCACCAATGCCGATATTATATTGGATGTGACCGATAGGGCATCTATCGACAAAGCCCTAAAAGGCAGTGATAAGTTCGATGGTTTAATTACCTGCTATGGCAAAGCCGCATTTGGCGACTTTACCGACATAGATTTAGCCGAAGATGGCAATGGGCTTGGTTATAAATTCAGCGGTCAGGTAAACATGGTTCAGGCGGTTTTGCCATTGTTAAATGATGGTGCGTCAATCACCTTAACCAGCGGAATATTAAACGACCAGCCGATTGCGGGCGGAGTATTTGCCGCTGCAGCCAATGGCGCACTTAACAGCTTTACTTATGCGTTGGCTCTAGAGTTAAATGGTCGAGCGCGGGTTAATATTGTTAGCCCAAGCCTTATTGCCGATAGCCAAGATGCACTGGGAGGCAAATTTCCAGGGTTTGAAATTACTCCGATGCAAGATGTAATAAATGCCTACCGTCACTGTGTTATGGGTCAGTTAAACGGCAAAGTTTTACGTCTTTACCGCCCAATTTAGTCGCTTAATTGGTAACTTAAAAAGAAACAATAAAATTTACTGCAACGGCTAAAACCGCGCAACTTCCAAGTGTCGAAAATACGCTCCATTTTCGTAAAACCAGTAAAATTGTTGCAATTATTGCAATCGCAAATGTTATTAAATTTATAGACGCAAGCTCTGGAACCCAAAAAACAAACGCTCCTGAGGTATATTTTGTGACACTGTCAAACAGCACATGTAAAGAAAACCATATGGATAAGTTTAAAATAACACCGACCACTGCTGCGGAAATATTTGCCAAGCTTGCCCGCAAGCGAGGCTTAGTTCCAAGCCATTCAATGTAAGGCGCACCTGTAAATACCCATAAAAAACAAGGCACAAATGTAACCCAAAGCGTAACTGCTGCCGCCCATAAACCCATTGTGATGTTTAGCGTACCACCCGCACGAGCACCTGCTAAAAACCCTACAAATTCTGTTACAAGAATTAACGGGCCGGGGGTGGATTCTGCCATTCCAAGCCCGTCTAACATTTCTTCCGCTGTTAACCAGCCCAAATTGCTTGACGCATCTTGAGCCATATAAGCCAGAACCGCATAAGCGCCGCCAAAAGTTACAGCCGCAAGTTTAGAAAAAAACAAACCCACTTCTATTAAAATACTGTCGGTCGTAAAAATCTCAATTACAATAAGTGGTGAAAACCAGATTACTAACCAAAATATAATGGTTTTAATGGTTTGACTGGGCGAAACCGAAATTTCAACATGTTCAACCTCATCGGTACTGGACGGCTTCATTAAAAACCCGTAAGCACCTGCAAGTAAAATAACCAATGGAAATGGCAAATTTAAAAAAAACAAAGCAATGAAAGCAAGACCTGCGCTAACCCAATGGGCAATCCCTTTTAAGGAACGTTTTGCAACTTTTAAAAGCGCCTCCATCACAATTATAAGCACGGCAGCTTTAATGCCAATAAATGCCGCTTCTAATATCGGAACAGTGCCATATAAAACGTAAATAACTGAAAGCGCTAAAATAATAGCCGCTCCGGGCAATATGAATAATAACCCCGCAATCAACCCACCACGCGTGCCGTGCATTTTCCAACCCGCATAGGTCGCCAGCTGCATGGCTTCGGGCCCAGGCAAAAGCATGCAAAAAGAGAGTGCGTTAAGATATTGTTTTTCATTAAGCCAACCCTTTTCTTCAACAAGGATTCGGTGCATAAGGGCAATTTGAGCAGCGGGGCCGCCAAATGACAATATACCAATTTTACCCCATACTGGTATTGTTTCTCTTATGCTAACGGTCGGTTTTTCTAGCGGCTTTGAATTCTCGCCTTGGTCTGCAATGCTCATTTTTGCGCCTCCACAACTGCCCAATCATAAGTTCTATGGCATTCATCTGCTACATCTCGCGTCCATCGGTAAAGTGCATCAATAAAACCTAGTTTATGAAAACGAAACTTGAGCCAAAGCCTCACGGGTGTTCGCAAATAAGCCCCTTACAATAAATTTATTTTATTTTTTGATTTGTGTCAACCTCAGATAGCTTCATATAATTTCAACGCAATATGCACGGCATGTTCTAATGCCACATTGTGTTTTATATTAAATATGCACGGCATGTCCCAACGCTGCCATTGCGCTTTCCATAAAGCTTTCGTTTAATGTTGGGTGGGGGTGCGGCGTGCCTGCAATATCTTCTAACCTTGCACCCATTTCTAGTGCCAAAGCAAATTCGCCACTCAGTTCGCTAATGTGTGAACCCACCGCTTGAATGCCCAATATTACATGATTGTCGGCGCGGGCGATTATGCGAACAAACCCGCCATCTTGCCCCATTTGTTGTGATAAGGCGCGACCATTGGCCGCGAACGGAAACTTGCCTATTTTTACCTCTATGTTTTTATGCTTAGCTTCTTGTAACGACATGCCGATACTGATAATTTCGGGCTCGGTAAAGCATATGGCGGCAATGGCGGTTGGGTTAAACTTTCGTCTTTTTCCTGCGATAATTTCGGCAACCATTTCACCTTGTGCCGAAGCTTTGTGGGCAAGCATCGGTTCGCCGATAATATCGCCAATTGCCCAAACATTGCGCATGTTGGTGTGGCAGCGGTCATCGGCTTTGATAAACCGTTTATCGACATCAAGTTCAACGCCCATATTGGATAAACCCCAACCTGCTAAATTGGCTTTACGCCCAACTGTTACCAATATTTTATCGGCTTCTATGGTTTCTATTTTGCCTTGAGAGTTTTCAAATTCTAATGCCCCATCGCTGTTAATTGCTTGAGCTTTGGCGTTAAGGTTTATAGCGATATTATGGGCTTTTAGCCAATTGCTAACGGGGCGGGTTAATTCTTTATCAAAGCTCGGTAAAATTGTGTTGCCTGCTTCTATAAACGTAACTTCACTGCCCAACTTGGCATAAGCAATGCCCAATTCTAAGCCAATATACCCTGCGCCTATAACCGCTAGCTTTTTGGGCAGTGTTTTCAAATTTAACGCTTCGGTTGAGCTGATAATTTTATCGCCAAAAGGCAATGATGGCAATTCGCTAATTTTTGAACCTGTTGCTAAAATAACATGTTCGGCGGTGATTTTAAATTCATCTTTTGAACCATCGGTTTTTTGAGTTTGCACCACGCATGTTTTGCCATTGTTAAACTTCGCCCAGCCATGCACCACTTGCACGCCTGCTTTTTTAAGTAAGGCTTCAACTCCACCGCTAAGCTGTTTTACCACCGTATCTTTCCATGCCATTGTTTGGCTTAAATTAAGCTTGGGTGGCGATGATAAAGAAATACCCAAATCACCTTTAGGGTTTGCACTTAAATTTTTAATGGTTTCGAATTTATTGGCAGCATGAATAAGTGCTTTAGAAGGAATACACCCGCGAATAAGGCATGTCCCGCCCAACTTATCGGTTTCGACTAAAATAACATTTAAGCCCAATTGCCCTGCGCGAATAGCGGCAACATAACCTCCTGGCCCACCACCAACAACTAAAACTTGGCACTCTATACGCTCTAAATTTATATGCGGCATTAGGCTTCTCCCATAAATAAAGTGGCAGGAACTTCGAGCAGGCTTTTAATATACTGCACCATCATCGCGCCGTCATAACCATCAACAATACGGTGGTCAAAACTGCCCGAAATATTCATCATTTTCCGAATAACAATCTCGCCATTTATAACCATTGGGCGCTCGACAAGCTTATTATTGCCGATAATACAAACCTCTGGCGCATTAATAATCGGGGTGGTAACAATGCCACCAATTTTACCCAAACTGGTAATGGTAATGGTCGAGCCTGTGAGTTCATCGCGCGTAGCTGTGCCTTGTTTTGCAGCATTTGCCATTTGGTTGATTGTTTTAGCATAGCCCCAAATGTCTAACGCTTCGGCATGTTTAATAACGGGCACCATAAGCCCATTGGGTGTGTTGGTCGCTATGCCAATATGCACCGCGTCAAATTGGGTAATCATTCCCGTTTCTTGGTTATAATGCGCGTTGCATTGAGGAAATTTAACCAAGGCTTTGCTCAAGGCTTTAATTAAAAACGGCAGCAATGTTAACTTGGCTTGCTCGTCTGTGCGTTCGGTGTTAAGTTGCCCGCGTAATTTTTCAAGGTCGGTTAAATCGACCTCCTCGACATAGGTATAATGCGGGATATTGCGTTTGGAAAACTCCATCGCTTCGGCAATTTTACGCCTTAAACCGCGCAGTGGAATTTCGGTTTTACCATGGCGTTGTTGTGACGTTTTTTGCGATGTTACACCTCCGCCATGGCGGTTAACATTAGAAATATAGCTGCCTCCTGTGGCAATAAAACCATCTAAGTCCTCATGGGTTAAACGACCCGCAGGGCCAGAGCCAACAATAAGACCAAGTTCGATATCCAATTCATTGGCACGGCGGCGTAACGATGGTGATGCTAGAATATTTTCATTAATTACATCGGTAGTTTTTGTGGGTATGCTTATAGTTGGTGTTGGTTCAACAATTGGTGTTTTTTTAGGCTTATCTTGTTTTACATCTGCTTTAGTTTCAAAGCTTATAAGCGTATCGCCGACATTAATAACGTCGCCAACTTTGCCCGCAATACTCACCACTTTACCATCGACAGGCGATGGAATTTCTATCGTAGCTTTATCGGTCATCATGGCAATGATAATATCATCTTCTTCAACAGTTTGCCCTACTTTTATATGCAGTTCAACAATTTCCGAAGTGACAATACCTTCGCCAAGGTCGGGTAGTTTAAACTCAAAAAGTGCCATAATTTATGCCTCCATAATATTTTTAATGGCAGCAGCAATGCGTTTGGGAACAGGAAAATATTCCCACTCAAAAGCATGCGGGTACGGAATATCCCAACCTGTTACCCGCGCAATCGGCGCGCGCAATTTCCAAAAACAATTTTCTTGAATGATAGATAATATCTCAGCCCCAAAACCACCAGTTTTTGTCGCCTCATGCGCCACCAAACACCGCCCCGTTTTGTTAACGCTGTTAATAATCGTATCATAATCAATTGGCGTTAGGGTGCGTAAATCTATAATCTCGGCATCGACCCCTGTTTGCTCAACTGCGGTTTTTACCACATGCACCAGAGTGCCGTAAGTGATGATGGTTATTTCCTTACCACTACGGGTAATTTCGGCTTGCGATAGCGGAATATTATAATACCCTTCAGGCACTTCGCCTTTAACATGGCTGCTCCAACCCACCGATGGTTTTTCTGGTTCGCCATAAAATGGACCATTATATAGCCGTTTGGGTTCGAAAAACAACACAGGGTCATTGCTTTCTATCGCGCTAATAAGCAGCCCTTTGGCATCATACGGGTTGGACGGCATAACCACTTTAACGCCCGAAACATGGGTAAAAATTCCCTCGGGGCTTTGGCTGTGGGTTTGCCCGCCACGAATACCGCCCCCGCAAGGCGTGCGAATGGTAATATTGGTCGAAAATTCACCACCGCTACGGTAGCGCAGCCGTGACGCTTCGGATACGATTTGGTCAAACGCAGGGTAAATATAATCGGCAAATTGAATTTCGGCGACTGGACGCATACCATTAACACTCATGCCAATGCCAATGGCAATAATACCATTTTCGGAGATGGGCGTATCGAACACCCGCTCGCTGCCAAATTGTTTTTGCAAGCCGTCTGTCGCGCGAAACACGCCACCAAAATAGCCCACATCTTGCCCAAATATCATTACATTATCATCGCGTTCTAACATGGTTTTTTGAGCCGATAAAATTGCTTCAAGCATATTCATTTGTGCCATGATTAAAGCCCCAATTCTTGTCGTTGTTGTTTTAGGTTTTCAGTCATTTCTTCGAACACATCTTCAAACATTGTGGTCACATCGGGTCTATCACCGCCTTTTAATGTGCCGTAGCTTTCGGCTTCTTTATAATCATTTTTAAGTTTTGCTTTGTAATTTTCAACCCAGTCTTGATGTTGTTGTTCGCTCCATTCACCAATGGCAATTAAGTGCGCTTTTAACCGTTCTAATGGGTCGCCAAGTGGCCAGTTTTTTTCTTCGTCAACAGGGCGATATGCCGATGGGTCGTCAGATGTTGAATGTGGGGCAGCGCGGTAGGTGAAATATTCAATAAGCGTTGCGCCTAAACCCGCACGGGCGCGGTCTGCTGCCCATTTAGAAACCGCATAAACCGCTAAAAAATCATTGCCATCTACCCGCAAGCTTGGCAAACCAAAGCCAATACCGCGTGCCGCAAATGTTGTGCGGTCGCCACCAGCAATCGCTTGGTTCGAGGATATTGCCCATTGATTGTTAACAATATTTAAAATTACAGGTGGGCTATAGGTGGCGGCAAAATTTAATGCACTTTGAAAATCTATTTCAGCAGTGCTGCCCTCGCCAACAAATGTTGTGGCTAATCTTTTACCGCGTTTTCGGGCTTCCGCCATTGCCCAGCCAACAGCTTGGCTAAATTGAGTGGTTAAATTGCCCGAGATAGAGAAAATATTGCCATCTTTCCAGCTATAAAAAACAGGCATTTGCCTGCCCTTGCAATTGTCTTTTACATTCGATAGGCATTGGCACATCATACTTTGAATATTTGCCCCGCGCGAAATCATTATGCCTTGGTTGCGATAAGATGGAAACACCATATCATCATTATCTATTGCCAAACTATGGGCAACGCTAATGGCTTCTTCGCCTGTCGATTTCATGTAGAATGAAATTTTGCCAACTCTGTGCATCAGTTGCATACGCTCATCATACATGCGGGTCAGCAGCATGTTTTTAAGACCTTGGCGCAAAATATCGGGGGTTATATTGGCATTCCAACCACCAACGGCATTATTGTCATCATCAAGCACCCGAATAAGCCCATAAGCCAAATCTCTTATATCATGCGGGTTGCAATCAATCGTTGGTGGCTTATCGGCATTGGGCGGTAAAATTTCTAAATGCGAAAAATCATTAACCTGCCCAGGTCGGTGGCTTGGCTCTGGCACATGTAAGCCCTTGGCAATATCTTGTTTGTTCATAACACCCTCATTTGCTAATAAGGCATAATAACTTACCCATAAGAAATTGCTTCCCTTTTTGGCAGTATTATATATTCTTAATGGAACAGAATTTCGTTTTTTTAATTAAAAGAGAAACAAAATGCCAAATATTACGCAACTTGACAAAAATATTCTTAAAATACTGCAAGAAGATGCAACAGTTTCAATAACAGATATTGCGCAAAAACTCGGTTCATCTAAGTCAGTTTGTTGGCGGCGCATTAAACGCATGACCGATAAAGGCATTATAAAAGAAAAAGTAACCTTATTAGATGCCGAAAGTTTGGGCTTAAGAGTTGTGGTTTTTGCCAACGTAAAAATGACCACGCATGGGCGCAAAAATTTAAACAGCTTTATGGAGCAAATAAAGCTCTACCCCGAAGTGGTCGAATGTTACACTATGATGGGCGGGGTGGATTTTTTACTTAAAATTATAGTTCGAAATGTCAAAGAATTTGAATATTTTTATTGGAATAAATTATCACAAATCGACGGCGTACAGGACACCAGCTCCCACATAGCCATGACCGAAGTAAAACTAACCAGCCAACTGCCTTTGCATAATTGTGAAACTGTTGGTTAAGAGGGGTTTGTTATGGGTGATATACTGATAGGGGTTCGTGGGGCATAGGTTGTTGTTTTTCGATTACCCCTGCGGGCGACCACGTTCGTGGTCTTGCGTGCGCGCTTAAGCGCTTCCCTTCCGCGCGTCGCCCTGCCTTTTCCACATCTTCCACTCGCACTCGCTGAAATGCTGCGGATTTTTAGTGGCAGACTAAAGTTTAGAGGGTGTTGTCGGCTAAAAGTTCGTGAATGGTTTCAGCAGCTTCTATGCCTTTTTCTATAAAGTGTTTTTCGAAATATTCGATTAGGCTTGGGGTTTCTTGAAAGTTGTGAGGGGCTAAAACCATAGAGAGTATCGGTAGGCTTTCGTCTAGCATAACCCGCATTAAACCTTCTAATACCGTTGAGGCGACAAAATCGTGGCGGTAAATGCCGCCATCGACTACAAATGCCGCACCAATAATTGCAACATATTGCTCCGTTTTGGCAAGCTGTTGAGCTTTTAGTGGTATTTCTAAAGCACCGGGGACTTTATAATCAATAATTTCATATTTTGGCGAGAGCCTGTCGCCAAACCCCTTGCGCGATTGAGCAACAATGTTGCTGTGCCAATTGGCTTGTATGAATGCTATTTTTTGGGTTACCATTATATAAATTTCCTTATCTCATTAGCAGCCCCAAGACATAAGAAATCATCACGTTAAAACGCGGTGTTATCTCTCTTCCATCCGGACTATAACCGTCGGTTAAGGAATTACACCTTATCTGCTGACCCTACATACAAAATACATAGGCGCTCGCGGACTGTCACCGCCGGTGAGGAGTTTCGCCTCGCCCTGAGAAATGGCTCTACAATAGAGCCAAGTGCAATTTATCATTTTAAAGGCAATATGCAATTAAAATTTATTATAATCGGCAGGGTTCGCCAATAAATCTGCATAAACATCAGATGGTAAAAACTGTTTTAGGCTTGATAGATTATTATCAAACCAAGCGTTACGAATTGTGGTGGCATCTATGTTGATAGATTGCTCAACTGCATCATATCCCCAATGAGGGAAGCTTTTTAAATAATAGGAGCTGTCGTCTTTTTCATAACCAACCAATGAAATCTTGTCTTGTTTATTGGTAACCTCTGCTACCTTTTGCTTGAGTTCGTTTTTCCATTGTTCATCACTATCATAATCATTAAGCGGCAAAATATTTAATTTGGGTTGAGGCTTTTCAAATTGTGAAAAACTATGCTCTATCCACTGTTTGCGTTTTAAAAAACCAAACGGGTTTTTGCGCGATGCGGTAAGGTTAACCGAGCCAACAGCAATAATTATATGTTCGTATTTTTGTTGTTTATGGGCAATGATAGACAAATGCCCAATGTGCAATGGCTGAAACCGCCCAATAAAAACCCCTACATTCATTTTCATTTCCAATTGGCTATTGACTATCCAGCTCTGTTGTAAATAATTATAGTCTACTGTAGATTCCTAATTTTGTCGAGTTTCATATGAATTTATTCAAGCATCATCTGGGCAATTCGTTGGTATTGTAAATACGGCATTAGTTATCGTGAATTAAAAGAAATACTTCATGAGCGTGGTGTCCATGTTCGTCATTCAGCGTTATATCACGGGTTCAAAAATATGCACCAGAAATGGAAAAGCGATTAAAATGGCACTGGCGACCAAGGTCTGGGTTAAGTGGGTCACGGCAAACTTAAGCGGTTCATTAATCCTGTTCGGGGTTTTAAATCCATGAAAACAGCGTATACCCAAAGTAAGGGGCAGGCTCTCCACAATTAAGGGTTTTGAAGTTATGCACATGTTTAAACAATAATACCATACCAATTTAATACCACATTGCCCATAATTTCGTTAACTAATTATTTTTGATGATTCTCGGCTATTTATTATTCGCATTAAAATCAATTGATTAGGAGAATAAATATGTTTTTAAAAAAATACTTGATTAATGGTATTAAATTGGTACTATCTAAAGCAAGTAACAAATGTCTGGTTTGTTTTAAATCTGGAGAAATATGTGACTGATTTTATGGAAGACCTATTGCATGAAAGTAATTGGGTTCGCAAAAGAGGCGGGCCGCTTTATATTCAATTGCGAGAGCATATTGAAGGTGCAATTTCCTCTGGCAGCATAAAACCAGGTGATGCTTTGCCATCTGAGCGTGAAATAGCAGAAATGGGTTCTATTTCTAGAATTACCGTTCGTAAAGCTGTTCAAGAGCTAGTGCGTGATGGTTTGATTGTGCAAAAACAAGGTTCAGGAACTTCTGTTGCACCTGCAATTGAAAAAGTTCAACAATCTCTTTCAAAACTAACTTCTTTTTCAGAAGATATGTCACGTCGAGGAAAAATAGTTAAGTCTATTTTTTTAGAAAAAGGAATATTTTCGCCATCACCACGTGAAACTCTTGCTTTGGGACTAAGGCCTGACATTTTAGTATCTCGCATTTCACGCCTAAGAATTGTTGATAATATTCCATTGGCAATTGAGCGCGCTTCATTATCACAAGAATACCTCCCCGACCCAGAGAAAGTTGGGCATTCTCTTTATGCACATTTGACAAAGTTAAAATGCAAACCAAGTAGAGCAATCCAAAGAATTTCTGCTGTAAATTTGAACGAAACTGATGCAGAGTTTCTTGAAGTAAAAACTGGGGTTGCAGGCCTAAATATTGAAAGAACCTCTTATTTACCAACTGGGCAGGTTGTCGAGTTTACCCAATCAATATATCGTGGTGATGCTTATGATTTTGTCGCCGATTTACAAATTGCAGAGCATGATTAATGAAAATACAATCACAAATGCGAAGTGAGATTGAAGAAATTCCATTTGCAATTAAGCAGCTTTTAGATAAATCTAGTGCGCCTATAAAAAAAGCCGCACAAGGCCTTCAGAACTTAAACCCAAGTTTAATCACCACTATTGCCCGAGGTTCATCAGATCATGGAGCAACATATCTTAAATATGCGATTGAGCTTGTCGCAAATATTCCTGTTGCATCTTTAGCCCCCTCAATTTCTTCAATTTATAATGTAGATTTAAAGCTTCAAAACACTGCTTGTTTGGCCATTTCACAATCTGGAGAAAGCCCAGATATAGTGCAAATGGCTAAGTCTGCATCAAGAAATGGCGCGCAGACATTTGCAATTACTAATAATGTTAAATCCGAGCTTGCCAAAACATGTAATGTCGCAATTAATATTGAAGCTGCTCAAGAAAAATCCGTTGCAGCGACTAAAACATTTGTAAATTCAATCGTTACAGGTTTACTTTTATTGGCTCATTGGAAGAATGATGAAAAGCTATTAAAAGCATTACATGATTTGCCTGAACAGGCAGAAAAAGCAATTGCGTGTGAGTGGGACATATTAAGTGAGCGTTTGGAAAACAAAAACTCTTTATATATACTTGGGCGTGGCCCTTCTTTGGCGATTGCAAATGAAATGGCATTAAAATTTAAAGAGGTTTGTCAAATTCATGCCCAAGCATATAGTAGCGCAGAAGTAATGCACGGGCCAGTTTCAATTGTTGCAAGCCAATTCCCAATTATTTCTTTAATTAGCAATGATGCTTCTAAAAAATCTATATT
>CAZHCZ010000012.1:0-31584 GCA_964531635.1 uncultured Hyphomicrobiales bacterium
GCACGGGCTAGGGCGGTGCGTTGAGCCTCGCCGCCCGATAGGTCTTTTGGCAGTTTATTATCTTTACCCTTTAGCCCGACATTTTCTATGGCTTTTTTAACTAAATTTATTTGAGTGGCGGTGAGTTTTAGCCCTGAATCTAGCCCCAATGCTATATTTTTAAAAACATTTAGATGGGCGAATAAATTATGTTCTTGGAATAGACTGGTTATGGGTCTTAAATGGGGGTCAAACTGTGTTATTGGTTTGTTTTTCCACAGTATTTCGCCTTTATCGGGGTGAGCAAAGCCTGAAATTAAATTGATTAAGGTGGATTTTCCAGCACCAGATTGCCCGATAATTGCGGTGATGCTATTTTCGACAAACTTAATGTTAAAATAAAAATTTACTGGGTTTAGGTGCAGCTTAACTTTATTTAACTCTAACATTGCGCCCTCCGATAATACGTTCGATTATTGTATAAACAAAAAATGCCAGTATAACCAATGTTAATGCAATGATTGCGCTTTCGCCACTGCGGTATGAACCTAAGCTTTGGTAAAGCAACATGGGCAAGGTTATGGTTATATCATTGCCAAATAGGGCTATTACACCAAAATCGCCAAAGCTAATGGTTGCCGCCAATGCGCTGGCGCGGCTTAGGGGTTTGCGCAGAGTTGCCCAATCTATAATTTTGAGGCGGTTTAAGCCGTTAATACCTAGGCTTAAGCATAGTTTTTTATGTTTTTCGCTCATAGAATTTACCGCAGGCTCGAGCATTTTTAGCATATAGGGCAGTGCCATAAGGGCGTTGACGATTAAGACGATATACAGCCCATAGTCGAAAATATTTATGAAGTTTCGCAATAATAAAAACAGCCCCATGCCAAAAACTAATGAAGGGATTATTAAGATAATATTGCCTGCTGAGCTGAACAAATGATAGCCTATATTTTTAATATTATGGGTGGCTAATGCCCGTTTTGACAGTAATAATGTTATGCTCATTAGGCTGGCGATGGTGGCGGCTGAAACTGCTAAAACTAGGCTATTGCTTAATGCCCGCCAAAAAATTGGCAGAGATAAAATTGAGAAATTGCTTTGCATAAGGGCGTTTATAAATACGCTGGATAAAGGTAAAATTAGAAAAACCAATAAAATAAGCACCATAAAACCATCGGTTATATAGCTTAATTTCGACAATGGGGCAGGGCGCATTATGCCTTTACCGACACTGTTCAAGATGTTTATTTGGTTGGAAAAGCGGTGCAAAAATAGAGTGAAAATTATGCAAAAACCCATTTGGAGTAGGGCTAAAACTGCGCCTTTTGACAAATCGAAATCGAACTTTAAACTTTGGTAAATTGCGACTTCTAGGGTTGTAGCGGCAGGCCCACCGCCTAAGGTTAAAATTATGGCAAAGCTGGTAAAGTGTAAAATAAACAGCAATGAGGCTAGGCTTGGTAGCGATAGGCGCATAATTGGCCATTCGATTTGTTTAAAAATTTGCCATTCAGTAAAGCCCAATTGTTTTGAGAGCCGCCAATATTCGGCGGGGATATTTTCTAACTCATTTAAAAATATTTTTGCGCTGAACGGCATGTTGATAAAAATATGCGCCAATAATATTCCGCTTAAGCCGTAGAGATAGCTTAACCGATTAAAGCCTAAGCCTGCTAAAATATCGTTAAAAAAACCTTGGCGACCATGGACAGCAATAATGCCAAATACGCTAACGATAACAGGCATAATAAATGCAAGAACGAATAACTTTAATAAATAATCGCGCCCCCAAAATTGCCGTCTATATAAAAAACGCGCAACAGGAATGGCGATAAAAATGGCTATAAATGTAGAAAGTCCTGCTTGTAAAAAGCTAAAATATATAATGTAGAGAGTGTAGCTATCGGCAATTATATCGGTAAAAATTGTCCAAATTTTTTGGTCTGAATAGCCTAAAAGCGCGGTGAGAACGCCAATGGATAAAATGCCAATGAACCCAAGCACCAAATAACCGCCCCATGCCAAGCGCATAGGCTTTTTTAAAAAAACAGACGTCATAAAGTCTGTATAATATGAAAAGCGGTCATAAGCGATTAAAAAAGTTTGCTTATTCTTTCTCAACGTCAATAGGGGTTTTTGCGGCTTCATATTGTTTTAGAAAAAAATCGTAATTTTCGGGTAGTATAGCGCCTATTTGTTTGTAGCGAATAATGCCTTGATTATCGACAATGAACGTTTCGGGGATTTTTCTTACGCCAAAATCTATATGCACGCTGTTTTTTTCATCTTTGCCTATGGCTTCGTATATATTGCCGTATTCTTCTAAAAACTGTAGGGCATTTTCTTCGACATCTTTATAGCTTATGCCGTAAATTTTTATACCCAGTTCTTGTATGGCTTCTAATTGTGGGTGCTCCTCGCGGCAGGGTAAGCACCATGATGCCCAAAAATTAATAATTTTAGGGTCGCCATCGCCATAAAAATCTTTCGAACCAAAGGTTGGAAAGTCGCCTTGTGCTGACAGTTCAAACTGGGGCAAGGGTTTTTGAATGAGGACAGATGGAATGTTATTTGGGTCTTCGCCAAAAAGCCTGAATAAAAAGGTAATGCTTAGGGCTAAGAATATAATAATGGGTATGAAACGCCAATAATTAACCTTCGGTTTTTGTTGTTTGGCTTCGGACATGTTAGCCACCTGATTTATTATTTTTTTCGAGGTTTTTTAAGCGCGTATGTTGCTTTTTGGCATTGAATATTATGTATGAAACTAAGCCACCTATAAAAATAAAACTCACTACATAGCTTGCGGTTACATAGTCTTGAAATTCGGCAAAGTTTAAAAAACCCATAACTTTATTCCTTATCGTTTAATGCGGCATTGGTGGCAACATTGGTTTGACGAATATTTTGTTGTAAAATTCGCATTTCGATGGCGCGGGCGCGGCGTTGTTTTATTTCGGTTCGAATGCTGATAAATAACAACGTGATAAATAAAAATGTATAGGCCGCAAACATTATAAGCAACGCGGTTAACATGCTTGGGTGAATGGAACTACCACCGCTTTTAATAAGGCTGGCGGGTTGGTGCAATGTGTTCCACCAATCGACCGAAAAGCGAATAATTGGAATGTTAATTATGCCGACAGCGGCAACAATGGTTGCCACACGTGCAGCTTTAACTTGGTCGTCAATTACCTGCCAAATTGCCATATAGCCTAAATAAATAAGAAATAAAATTAACATTGAGGTTAGCCGAGCATCCCACACCCACCATGTACCCCAAGCGGGTTTGCCCCATATCATGCCTGTTAATAACGTTAGCAATGCAAAGGTTGCGCCAATGGGTGCGGCATTTTTAGCCGCCATATCGGCCAATGGATGTCGCCAAATATAGCCTGTAAAATTCGCCCCTGCTATAAATACATACACCCCTTGTGCTAGGTAAGCGGCGGGGGCATGTACGTATAAAATTCGGCTTAGTGAGCCTTGTAAATAATCCTCAGGGGCTGCCCAAACCATATACAGACCTATGAACAATAAGCTCACTGTAATGACAATAAGGTAGGGCAGTAATATGCCTGAAAACCGCATAAATTTAGTAGGATTAGCCAGTCCAAACATAGAATATTCTTTCTTTATAAATTGGCTTTAAGTGCCGCTGCTGCTGCAAAAGGCGCAATGAGTAAAGCAATAAGCGTTATTCCACTTAAAATCAACAAAGATGTATAAGCGTTTTCGGTTTGATAAATCATATTATTGGTGGCGATAACCCCAAAAATAAGAATGGGTATATATAATGGCAATATTAACAAGGTGATGATTTGATTGGCACGTTTAATAGAGACAAGAATTGAAGCGCCAATGGTGGCAAATGATGAAAGACCAAGCGAGCCGATAAACATACACAGCATTAATGGTAATGTTCCGCCTGCTGGCAAATTGAGCATAAGCCCTAAAACGGGGGTTATAATAAGCAAAGGCAATGCGATGCTTATCCAATGGGCTAATAATTTAATCAATACGACTAATTCGGGCAACGGCCCACCATTTAATAACAACACAAGGCTGCCATCTTCGACATCATCGGAAAAAATGCGGTCGGCACTGAGTAATATTGCTAACAATAATATAACCCACAATACGCCAACAGAAATACGTGCGAGCAAATTAATGTCGGGACCAACACCAAATGGGAATAAAACTGTGACCACCAAATAAAAGCCTATAGCCTGACCTGCGCCACCGCCACTGCGGAAAAACAGGTTTATATCGCGTTTTAAAAGGGCAAAAAGAGGGTTCATTATATGTCTTCCTCTAACAAATAATCATCATTAAACATATAGCGCCCACCTGTTAGCTTTAGGGTTTGGGTGAATTCTATACCCAAAGGCAAATGTGATGAAGCAATAACAATACCGCCAGCATTAACATGTTCTTGCATTAATTTCATGAGCAGTTTTTGACCATCATCATCTAACGCAACTGAGGGTTCGTCGAGCAGCCATAGGGGGCGAGAAATAGTCAATAAACGCGCCAACATCAAGCGTTTTTTTTGCCCTGCCGATAGTCTTGCTGCTAAAATATGCGGCATAGGTTCTAGCCCGACTGTGCGTAAGGCTGAGTTGATTTTGCTTGTATCGCCTTTTAAATATTGTGTCCAGAAGGTTAGGTTCTCTAATACGGTTAGGTTTTTTTTAAGCGCATCTTGGTGGGTGATGAAATGAGAAATGCCGATAACACCATCGGCTCGGGCGATGGTGTTATCGGTGAATATTTCGATTGTGCCTGTTTTGGCAGTTTCCGCCCCTGCAAGCAAATGTAACATTGTGGTTTTACCACTGCCATTAGCGCCTTTTAGCAATAAGGATTGTTTAGGCTTAAGTTCAAAGCCAATATTTTCGAACAATAGCCGTTCGCCTTTTTGGGCGCTTAGATTGTCTATTTTTAAGTGGCTGATTTTCATGTGTTTGGCTTGATAAATATTACGTTTAAATTATAGACTATATTTAATGTGATTTTCTTTCAATGAAAAGAGGACAATCTGTCGCATTATTTGTTAAAAAGCTGTTTTTAGCATAGTATATAGTTTAAAATGATTCTATAATTGCCGTATAATCATAAAAACAATAAGGGTTCGTAACCATGATAACTCCCCTAACATCACAAGACAGTTTTAACTGCCGCCGCACACTTAATGTTGGCGACAAATCTTATGTGTATTTTGACTTAAAGGCGGCCGAAAAAAATGGCCTTGCGGGCATTTCGAAAATGCCAAACGCACTTAAAGTGGTTTTAGAAAACTTACTGCGGTTTGAAGATGGACGCAGCGTAACCAAGGACGATATTATTGCCGTCGCAAAATGGGTGGATAATGCCCATAGTGATGCCGAAATTGCTTACCGCCCTGCGCGGGTTTTAATGCAAGATTTTACAGGCGTGCCTGCGGTGGTCGATTTGGCTGCAATGCGTGCCGCTATGGAAAAAATTGGCGAAGACCCTAAGAAAATTAACCCGCAAGTGCCTGTGGATTTGGTGATTGACCATAGTGTTATGGTCGATAGTTTTGGCACCGAAAGCGCGTTTGAAGAAAATGTTGAAATTGAATATGAACGCAATAAAGAGCGTTATGAATTTTTACGTTGGGGCGCATCGGCATTTGAAAACTTTCGGGTTGTGCCTCCTGGAACGGGCATTTGCCATCAGGTGAATTTAGAATATTTAGCCCAAACGGTTTGGACATGTGAACAAACATTAGATGGCAAAACAGTAAAAGTTGCTTACCCTGATACGCTGGTTGGTACAGACAGCCATACAACTATGGTCAACGGCATGGCGGTTTTGGGCTGGGGTGTTGGTGGTATCGAGGCTGAAAGCTCTATGCTTGGGCAACCTATTTCGATGCTTGTGCCCGATGTTGTTGGTTTTAAGCTTAGCGGCAAACTGCCTGAAGGCACGACGGCAACCGACATGGTACTAACCATTGTTCAAATGTTACGCGCACACGGTGTTGTTGGTAAATTTGTCGAATTTTATGGCTCAGGGCTTGATGACTTAACACTTGAAGACCAAGCGACTATTGCCAATATGGCGCCTGAATATGGCGCGACTTGTGGTTTTTTCCCTGTCGATAATGAAACATTGAAATATTTACACCATACAGGGCGTGATGAAGATAGAATTGCCTTGGTTGAAGCCTATTCAAAAGCCCAAGGCATGTTCCGTGATGCCAATTCGGCTGAGCCTAAATTCACCAGCAGCTTAAGTTTAGATTTGAATAAAATAGTACCCTGTATTTCTGGTCCTAAACGCCCGCAAGATCGTATTAGCCTTGATGTTGCTGCCACAAAATTTGCCGAAGTTATGGGCGATGAATTTAACCAAGCTGGGCAAGAAAATAAACGGGTTGCGCTTGACGGAAAAAGCCATGACCTTGGCAATGGTGATGTGGTTGTTGCGGCGATTACATCTTGCACCAATACATCTAACCCTGCGG
The DNA here is from genome assembly GCA_964531635.1 of uncultured Hyphomicrobiales bacterium. Taxonomy (GTDB): domain Bacteria; phylum Pseudomonadota; class Alphaproteobacteria; order Rhizobiales; family OSC116; genus OCS116. Next base: position 6,476 of record CAZHCZ010000012.1, read on the forward strand.
TGCTTATTGCAGCGGGCTTGGTGGCTAAAAAATGTAATGAATTGGGCATTAAGCCAAAGCCTTGGGTTAAAACCTCGTTCGCTCCTGGCTCGCAAGTTGTGACCGATTATTTAGAAGCCGCAAATTTACAAGATGAGTTAAACGCAATTGGCTTTAACCTAGTTGGTTATGGTTGCACAACTTGTATTGGCAATTCGGGCCCGCTTGACCCTGTGTTTAGCAAAGCCATTGCCGACAATGATTTGGTGGCATGTAGCGTATTGAGTGGCAACCGTAACTTTGAAGGGCGCATTAGCCCCGATGTGCGCGCTAACTTCTTAGCCTCGCCGCCATTGGTTGTGGCTTATGCCATTGCGGGCAATTTAAATGTCGATATTAACAAAGATGTTTTGGCGGTCGATAAAGATGGGAATGATGTTTATTTAAAAGACATTTGGCCAACAAACCAAGAAATTGCCGAAATTGCCAAAAAATGTATTACCCGTGATATGTTTATAAAGCGTTATGCCGATGTGTTTAAAGGTGATGAATATTGGCAAGCTATTGAGGTTGAAGGTGGCTTAACTTATAATTGGAGTGACAGCTCGACTTACATTCAACATCCGCCATATTTTGAAGGCATGGGCACTGAGCCAACACCGATTCCGCCCATTCAAAAAACACGGGTTTTAGCCCTTTTGGGTGACAGCATTACCACCGACCATATTTCGCCTGCTGGGCAGTTTAAACCTGACCACCCTGCAGGGCAATATTTAACGCAACACCAAGTTTCTCCTAAAGATTTTAATTCTTATGGGTCACGTCGTGGCAATCATCAGGTGATGATGCGCGGGACATTTGCCAATATCCGTATTAAAAATGAAATGATAAAAGGCTCAGAAGGCGGTGTTACACGTCATCACCCATCGGGTGAAGATATGTGGATTTTTGATGCCGCACAAAAATATACAGCCGATAATGTAGAATTGGTTGTTTTTGGTGGTAAAGAATATGGCACAGGCTCAAGCCGTGATTGGGCAGCAAAAGGCACAAACTTATTAGGCGTAAGAGCGGTTATTACTGAAAGTTTCGAGCGTATTCATCGTTCTAACCTCATTGGTATGGGCGTATTGCCATTGCAGTTTAAAGACGGCACATCGTGGAAAAGCCTTGGGCTTAAAGGCGATGAAATTGTTAGCATTAACGGTACAGATAACCTTTCACCGCGTTGTGATTTACACTTAGATATTGAATATAGCAATGGCGATGTAAAAGCCGTACCCGTGCTTTGTCGGATAGATACGCTCGACGAATTGGACTATGTTAAAAATGGTGGAATATTACAATATGTTCTGCGTTCATTGGCAAAGTAACTATTTATTATATCACTAAATAGTGAGTGTTGTTTGATTGAGAATTTTGTTATAGTGGGTTATGAAAAAAACTTTATTGATAGCTGCCTTATTATTTACGACTATTTCGGTACCGTTGGCGGGCGAAAAATATTATTTTAAGCCCGTTACTGGTGTTGTTGAGCTGTTTTCATCGCAAGCTTGTGGGGCTTGCCTTTCGGCTTTTAATGTTATGGAACAGCTTGGGAACGAGCATAGTGATAAATTAATGCTTACATATGGTGTAACCATTTGGAATAGCTTTGGTTGGGTCGATAGGTTTGCGACGGTAAAAAATACCGAAAGACAAAAAAATTATAATAATTATTTGGGCTTAAAGTCGGTCTATACCCCGCAATCTATAGTCGGGGGGCAGATGGATATTGCTGGTTCTAGCAAACAAGGCATTAATGAATATCTTAAAAAATCTTACTTAAAACAAGCCAAACTTCGTGTGCCAATGTCGGTTAATCAAGATGAAATGAAGCTCAAAATTAAAGTTGGCGACGCACCCAAAGGCTTAAAAGAATTTAGAAATAACAACACGCCAATAGATGCCACTTTATGGCTGGTTAAATATAAATCGAGCGCGCAGATGGATATTTTAACGGGCGAAAATATTGGTCGAATTATAAATTATCATAACCTTGTAGCTGATTTTACGCCATTGGGTATTTGGGAAGGTGACGCGCGTGAATTTACAGTCGCCATTAGAGATTTAGACGCGACAGTCGGGCAATATAAAACCGACAAATTTGCGTTTATTTTACAATTGGATGGCGTTGGCGCGATTATATCGGCGGTTAAAATTCAATAAAACTATTAAGACATTCTGTTTAAAACATAAAAGCCAGAGGAACCTGAGTTCAACTGGCTTTTAGCGTCAGACACCCTAAATAAGGGTTAGTTGTGTACCGCTCTTATGGATGGGGAAGAGAAGGATCGGTATGTTTATTACGGGGAAACAAACTATACCGATCCAGAGGCAACAATGAATATATAGGTGCTAAACATGGCAATACAAGGGTTAAAATGTGACGAAACTATGATTTATTGATATAGTGTATTATAAAAAAAACCCCTGCAAAATATTGCAGGGGTTTAATGTTTATATTGTTATTAAGAACTTACTCTCTATTCATAAAACCCAGTAGGTTTAAGATGTGAATAAACAACATTACAAAGCTACCATAAAGCATAAATGCACCAAAGATTGCTTTGGCTTGAACATCTCCACCTTCGTAATACATGCGCTTAATGGATTGAGTTTCGTAAGCTGTTACAGCAGAAACCAAAAGAACAACCACACCAGAAATAACAGCGCTAAATAACCCACTTTGGAAAAAGAAAATATTAAGAAATGTTACCGCAATCATACCAATGAATGCCATAGTGAAGAATGTTCCAAAGCCTGATAGGTCACGCTTTGTGGTATAACCGTATAAGCTCATGCCACCAAAAGCGACAACTGTATAGGTTAGAGCTTCGATAATAAGTGTTGGGTTTGTGCCAAGATAATAAGCAACCATAGGTGCTATCATCGCGCCCCAAAGTGCGGCATAAAGCCAAAATGCGCCATGGGCTAAAACTCTATTGCCCGAAAATATAAGTTTAGGGGAAAACCAGCCCAAACCTAAAACGCCTGCAAATAAAACCCATTTCATTGGACCCATAGCAATGGTTTGCATGAGTTCGACATTTCTAGAGAGATAAAGCACAATTAATGCGGTAAAGGCTATGCCTAGACCCATGTAATTATAAACTTTTAACATGTAAGAGCGTAAACCCAAATCCATAGTCGCTCTGTCGACTGTGGGCGAAAAACCTTGGTTACTCTGGTTGAAATTTGCCATTATATAAAACCTTTCAATATTCTATCTTATGCTAATATGGGGTATTCGTGTTAAAATTGCAAGTGTAAGGGCTACATTTGTGTGCCATTTTGTAAATATTGCCCAGCTTTTTTGCCCAAAATACGCCATGTGCCAAATAAGCCTAACACCAGCACCGCAAAAGTGCCTAACCCTAATGTCCAAAATGCTCGTGACCAAATAAATTCGGAGGCGATATTCATAAAGCCTAAAATTGTATTGGCGGCTATCCCACCAAAAACCAAAGCGATTATTGATGCCAGTAGGCCTAATATTACAAATTCGGCAATTAAAACATAAAGTAAGCGAATACGGGTTGTGCCTAGGGCTTTTAATATGACCATATCGTAAGTGCGCGCTCGGTTGCTGGCGGCTATTGCCCCGCCTAAAACCAAAAAGCCTGTAATTAATGCTAAACCGCCCGCAATACGAATAACTAAGGTGAGTTGGGTGGATAGGTTATACGCCATTTCCAACGCATTGCGCATGGCAATTGTGGTTACGGTTGGGAAGTTTTTGACTAATATTTTTTGGATTTCGGCTTCATCTTCTATATTGGCATCGGGAGTTAGTGTTATTGTTGCCATTTGCACATGTGGAGCATTTTCTAACGTGTTGGGCGAGAAAACCATAACAAAATTAATGCTTAAGCCTTGCCATTCGACTTGCCTGAAACTGGCAATTCTAGTGCGAATTTCACGCCCAAATAAGCTGATACTAATATAGTCGCCAATTTCCAAGCCAAAGGCCATGGCAACTTCATCGACTATTGATACTAGGGGCTCGCCATTATAATTTTCGTCCCACCATTCGCCTTTTACCAGCTTACTGTTTTCGGGCAGGTTTGCTGAGTATGTTAAACCACGGCTACCATGGGTAACCCAATTTTGGTCTGGTGGAATATCTATTTCGCTAATATCAATATCATTTAACTTAACAATTTTACCGCGCATAAAGGGTACAATTTCAATTTTTTCAATATTACCCGTTGCGTTTAACAGTGTTCGTAATGGTTTTATTTCGTCTTTTTTAACATCAATTAAAAAGAAAGCAGGGGCGCGTTCGGGCAAATCTTCGTTCAATTGACGGGCTATATTGCCTTCGACCATCGAAAGCGTGACCAACAAAGTCATGCCCAAGCCGAGTGAGATAATAATTGTGGTTAGAGGGCTTTGTGGGCGTGCCATATTGGCTATGGCAAGGCGCAATTCTGGGCGTGATGTTTTGGGCAAATTGCGCATAATAAAATTAATAGCAAAACCTAAAAAGCGTAATATTATAAAAATAACAAAAATTGCGACAACAAACCATATGGCAATAATGTGATAATCCGCCAATGCCAACGCGCGCCAAACTAATAAGCCTAGCAATACAACAATTGGCAGTATAAACTTTAGGCTAAAGTGTGTTTGGGTTTGCTCGATATGAGCGCGATATAGGTTGCGTGCCGAAATTCTATAAACAGCGGCTAGGGGAATGAATGAAAATAACATCGCTACCAAAAAACCAAAAATTGCAGCATTAAACAGCGGTTCAAAATAAATATCGGCTACTAAAGGCAGGGGCAGTATATCTTGCAATAAACTGATGGCAATATACGGAATACCGCCGCCCAATATAAGCCCTAAAACCACACCAAATGCGGTGATTGCTAGAATTTGCAAGCTGTAAAGTTTAAATATCAAACCATCGGTTGCGCCTAGGCTTTTAAATGTGGCAATGCTTGCGCGTTTGCCTTCGATATACAGTTTAACACTATTGGCAATGCCAACGCCACCAACCACTAAAATGGTCAGGCTAATTAAAGTTAAAAATATGGTGAGCCTATCGGTCATTGTCGACAAATTTGGTGCGGCGTTATTTTTATCGTTTATTTCGCTGATAATGGTTTCAAACTCTTGCTCAACCTCTTGTTTAAATGTTGCCAATGCTTCGGGCGATTGGTCGGCTAAAATTATTTTATAATCTTGGTCGAACATTGAACCTGTTTCGATTAGGTTTGAGGCATACATTGCTTCTGCGCTTAAAATAATGCGCGGCCCAAAGGTAAAGGGGGCAGATATTCTATCGGGTTCATTGCTAACAACCGCTCTAATTTCATAAATTTCTGTGCCAAATTTTAGCATGTCACCTAGTTTTATATCCAATCGAAATAATAAAGATTGGTCGACTAACACACCGAAGTTTCCGCCTTTTTTAGCGAGAATATCGGCAATTTGGGCGGGGTTTAGATTTTGGGTTTTATCACCGATTTTAATTTCTAACTGACCGACCAAAGGGTATAGATTATCAACCGCCTTAGCATCGACGAGCACCGCATTATCTGTATCATTCTCTGGGCGTACCATGCCTCTAAAATGGGTCACTGCGGTCACGCGACCTTGTTTTTCAAAATAAGTGTTCATTTGGTCATTTGAGAATTGGTTGGTTAGGCGCACATCGGCATCTCCACCCAATAAAAGCTGACCACTGCCATTTATTCCTGTGGTTAAACTTGCCGAAAATGAACCGACCAAAGCAATGGCAAACACACCTAAAAATATGGCGGTTAAAAATATACCAAAGCCGCGCACACCGCCCCATATTCCACCATTTTTAAAGTTAGAAAATATTTCGCGTTTTGCCCATTTTATGGCTAAAGAATTGTCCATTATTTGCCCTCATTTTGGGCGTGTAATTTGCCATTTTCTAAACGCAAAATACGGTTGGCATTTTTTGCCAATTTCAAATCATGGGTAATTAATATTAACGTGCGGTTTTCTTGCTTGTTAAGGTCAAACAATAATTTGGCAATTTCTTCGCCAGTTTTTTCATCTAAATTGCCTGTTGGTTCATCGGCCAATATTAATTGTGCACCCGATGATAATGCCCGAGCGATAGAAACTCTTTGTTGCTCGCCGCCCGATAATTGCGCGGGGTAATGGGTGGCTCTGTGTTCAAGACCAACTTTTTCAAGCCACTTTTGTGCTTGGGCATCGGCATCTTTACTGCCTTGTAACTCTAGCGGAATGGCTACATTCTCTAGCGCGGTCATGGTTGGTATTAAGTGAAAATTCTGAAAAACGATGCCAATATTATCTTTGCGGAACAGCGCAAATTTATCTTCACTAAACCCGCTAACATCTTGCCCCATTAATTTTAATGTCCCGCCGCTCATATCTTCTAAGCCTGCTAACAACATTAAAATGGATGATTTACCACTGCCCGATGGCCCAATAATTGCGACCGCTTCGCCTTTTGTTACTTCTAGGTTTATACCTTTTAGTACATCAACCGCACCCGCATTAGAATTATAAGAAAGAGAGAGGTTTTCAGTCTGAATAACGGGGCTGGTATCTTTTGTCATATTTTCCTCTTAAAACTGCAATAGTTTAAAATAAATTGTGTTTGGTCTTGACCATTATAGCTAAGGTTGCCATATATTGTTAATATTATGGCGTTTTGTTAAATTTACATAAGGGTGATATAGTGAACTATTACACTAATTTCAAGCTAAAGTTTATTCTAGCGGTAATTTTTTTAATTTCTGTAGGCATAACCAGCGTAAATGCTGCACAGCACCCCAAATTATTTATATTGGGTGATAGCTTAACAGCGGGCTTGGGGTTGGCTGATTTAGACGATTCTTTCCCGAGGAAACTCGAAAAGCAACTTAAGTCGCTGTCTATCAACATCGAGGTTATTGGTGCAGGTGTTTCGGGTGATACCAGCACAGCTGGCAATGAAAGACTGCTTTGGGTGTTGGGCGATGCTAAAGCAGACAATGTAAAATATGCGATTATTGAATTGGGAGCGAATGATGCTTTTAGGGCTATTTCACCCAAAAGCACCAAATTGGCATTGCAAGATATTATCGACAAATTTGAAAAACTTGACATTAAAATCTTACTAACAGGTATGCTCGCCCCACCCAATATGGGTGATGATTATGAAGCAGAATTTGCTCAAATTTTTACTGAGCTTGCACAAGAAAATAATGTATTATTTTACCCGTTCTTTTTAGAAGGCGTTGCAGGTAATTTATCTCTAAACCAAAAAGATGGCATTCACCCGACACCTGAAGGGGTCGATGTGATTGTTAAAAATATTATGCCAAAAGTGTTGGAATTAATAAAACAATAGGGACAAATTATGGAATATCGTAAATTAGGGCGTACGGACATAGATGTTAGTGCAATATGTTTAGGTACGATGACTTGGGGTGAGCAAAACACCCAAGCTGAAGGTTTCGAGCAGATGGATTATGCGCTTGAACGCGGGGTTAACTTTTTTGACACTGCCGAGCTTTATGCCATACCACCCAAAGCTGAAACTGCTGGCGCTACCGAAACCATTATTGGCAATTATTTTAAGGACCGTAATAACCGCGATAAGGTTATTTTAGCGTCTAAAGTTGTTGGGCGCACGGCGATGAATTGGTTTAGAGAAGATGGTAAGCCAGCCGAGCTTAACCGCGCCAATATGGAAGAGGCGATTAATGGTTCGTTGCGGCGGTTACAGACCGATTATATTGACCTTTATCAGCTGCATTGGCCAGACCGACCCGTCAATAGTTTTGGCAGTCAAATTTATACGCATCAGGGTGATGAGATTAACTCGATTGAGAGTATTTTAGAGGTTTTGCAAGATTTTGTTAAAGCGGGTAAAATTCGCCATATTGGGTTGTCGAACGAAAACCCATGGGGCACAGCACAATTTTTAAACTTAGCTGAGAATAAAGGCTTGCCACGGGTTCAATCTATTCAAAATGCTTATAATTTGCTAAACCGTATATATGAATATGGACTATCGGAATTCTCACACCGCGATGATATCGGCTTGCTTGCTTATTCACCGTTGGCACAAGGCATGTTAACAGGCAAATATTTAGACGGTGGAAAGCCTGCCAATAGCCGTGGTGTATTATTTGGTAGGTTAGAGCGTTACCAAACGCCAAATGCCGAGGTGGCAATTCGTAAATATGTACAAATTGCTAAAAACTTTGGCTTAGATGCCTCGCAATTGGCAAACCAATTTGTAACCACGCGCCCATTTGTAACTTCAAATATTATTGGTGCAACAACAATGGAACAGTTAAAAATTGCGCTTGATTCTACTGAGGTAAAATTGACCGATGAAATTATAGCAGAAATTGAGCAAGTGCATTTATGGCATACCAACCCTTGCCCGTAATTTAATTTTTTTAATTATAAAATTCCAGCAAACTTAATTGGAATGCCCAGAGTTTTACGCACCCGCATAAATAAAACCAATGCCGTACCCGACATTGTTAGTGCGGTTGCAACTGCCGCGCCCTCAAGCCCCCAAATTGGAATAAGAATAACATTAAGAATAACATTGCAAAATGCAGCACTAAGAGCAACCCAAAGTACAGTTTTTTGCTGACCCATCATGCTCATCATCCATTCTGTAGGGCCAGTTGCAGCGCGAAAAATAGCACCAATGCTTAAGATTACTATTACCCAATAACCACGGGTAAATTCTGAACCATAAGCCGCCAAAAACCAATAACCAACCGCCATAATACCCAATGATGCAACTAAAGACGGTAAAAATGTCATAACCACGCTGTTATTAATGGATTTTGTGAGCTTTTCATGTGCCTCTTCATGCCAATGTTCGGCAAATTTATTGCTCGATGCAACAATAACTGCAAAATAAATAAAGCTTACCAAGAGGGTGGTTTTCATCGCCGCATAATATACCGCAATATCTTCAGGCTGCATAAAAAATTGCAGTATAATAATGTCGGTACTTTCTAGGGTGGTTAATAGACCTTCGGTTAAAAAAAGCGGAAATGCTACACTAAGCCATGTTTTTGCTAATATTATTTTTGGCTGTTTTTTTATTTTTTTCTTTAGGTTTATTTCAATAATAATTAACTGCCATAATGCGGTTAAAAAACTAGCAATAATGCTGGCAATTAAGACTGTTTGTGCGTTTATATCTTGCCATATAAATAATAAAATGCCTGAAAATAACAAAACCAATATGGGGCGAATTAAATAATTTGGTAACAAGCCCAAATACAGCCATTCGTTGGCACGGGCAATGCCTTCATGCAAATCGACAATGGTAAATAAAGGCACACATATAAGCGCTAGAATAAGCGGTATAGCATAAATATTATTGGTTAAATCACCCAGTAGATAAACCGCCAAAACACCTAAAATAGTAACCGATAATGCCAAACCCATACTGAATATTCGGCTTAGAAAAATTAGCCCAAAATATTCACCAATCTTTCCACGTTTAAAATATGTCGGCAATTCACGCACCATAACTATTTTAAAACCTAGATTGCTAGTAGAGCCTAAAATAATGACCCATGTCCAGACATAGGAATAAATACCAAATTCGCGCACGCCAAGCCACCTTGCAAGAATAATGCTCGATAAATAAATAAAGCCTGCGCTAAATAACCGAATGGCAAAAACCGACATTGCAGCGCGGCGTGACTTTGCTTTTTCGGTACGCCCGATAAGCCCTATATATATTTTACGTAATTTTTTTTTCATCATTTTATTATAACTTTTTTTATTGTATTGCGTGTTAAAAATACACCATAAGATGCAATAATAATGCCTGCCACTTCAAACCAACCTAAAGTTTCATTAAACAACAACCAACCTAAAACAGATGTAACTCCCGGAACAAAGAAGAATAAGGAGGCGACTTGATTAGATGTTTGGGTTTTAATTAACATGAGCAATAAAAATGTGGTGACTATTGATAAAATAATGACTTGCCATGCCAATGCAAATATAAATTCAAACGACCATATAATAATGCCCGTATCATATAATAACGCCCAAGGTGCGATAATTAATAATGCCCCAATATTTTGCCAAAAGCTTATTGCCCGTAAATCCATCTGACTTTTATGACGTTTTTGATAAATTGTACCCACTGTAATGCCGAATAATGCCAATGTTGCAAAGCCTAAGCCTAAGTAACTTAGCCCTTCGCTATAATTTAACGCATTAATTTTACTACTTAATACTATAGTTACGCCCAAAAACGCCACCATAATCCCTAGCCATTGGCGTGGAGCAAGCCTATCTTGAAACATGTGGCGCATAATAAGTGCGGTTAAAATAGGTTGCATGGCAACAATAAGTGCGGTTAAACCTGCCGACAAACCAAATTGAATGGCATTGGTAATGCCCAAAAGATAAACCCCAAACATTAAACCGCCCGAAACTATGGCAGCAATAATGGATGATTTTGTACCGATATATTTAATTTTAAAGGCAAGGATAATCAGCCATAAAAGTGCCAAAACTAAAACCAGCCTAACGCTCAAAAATGTATTCGCCTCACTGTAAGGCAAACCCATTTTTGCACCAATAATGCCTGTACTCCATAAAAATACAAATAATATGGGCATTATTTTAATAAAATATTGTGGCATTGCCATTCCTAAAACATTAAAAAACTATAATAATATAGCCATTAGTTCTAGGACAATATGGCATATATAGTCCTAAAAAAGTCTTTAATTATTATAGGTTTGTTGATTAAACCTTTAAAGCCCAACTGTTTTAGTTTTCTTTCTAAATTGTCATCAGCATCGGCCGTAAGAGCAATGATTTTTTGGGTGGGTAACTGTTGAAGCAAATCTTCCCCTCGTCCATCTGGCAAATTTAAATCGAGCAAAATTATACTATATTGGCGCAAGTCAATTAAATATTTTGCTTCTAAAATAGAGGCCGCAACATCATAATCTATGCCTGCACTGTTAAGCATTGTGCCAATAATATGTTGGTTTAATTTATTATCTTCGACCAACAGAAAAGGCGCATCTATGGTTGGTGGCTCTGTTTTTTTTGAAGGCTGTTTTTTATTTTTAAGCCGCACCTTAGGGTTGATATTGGCGGGTAACGACAAGCTAAAGCATGTTCCGCCCGCCTTTATTTGCGGGTGGTTGGCTTCGAGCTCAATAGAGCCACCCATTGCTTGGGCTAAGTTTTTTACAATCCAAAGCCCAAGACCCACGCCTTTTTTACCCAGCGCATTATCAAAACGGGCATATTCAGTAAAAATTTTAGCTCGCACTTTATCATCGTTTAAATTAATACCAATGCCTGTATCTATAACATCAAAACTGAGCGAAATTTTATTAGATGGTTTATAGTGAACATGAATTTGCACTTGACCTTTATCGGTATATTTAATGGCATTATCGACCATATTCGATAATATTTGCCCAAGCCTAACCGCATCGACATTAATATATTTAGGGCAATTTTCATCGACCAATAGCTTTAATAACAAGCCTTTATTTGCCGCCATATGGGTATAGGGTGTGGCAAATATTTCCATAAATTTTTCTAAATTTATAGTTTCAGGTCTAAGGGTAATTTCGTGATTGTTAAACTGCTCAATCTCTAAAAAATCTTGACTTAATTGCACAATACGGTCTGAGGTTTGCTTGAGTGATATTTTATAGAACTCATGTGATTTTGCTAAATCTTCATCGAGTAGCATTTCGCTTAAGTTGCTAACAATACCAACCTGCGTTCTAATTTCATGAATAATCATATTATAGAAACGTCTTTGTTTGTCTAATTTATTATTTTTGTTTAAATCGGTCATAAGTCAATCGCACAGTATATTTACAATTTCTTTAGCCAGTTTAGGCATATTTGTGCTTACAAGTAAATCTGAAATAAAGTCTATATCACCATTCTCTGTTATATAGTGTCTTAGAGATGGGCTATTGGCGGATTTTGAGAGCTTTTTTAATGCCTTATCTTTTAACAATGGATGATGAAAATAGACAATTTCGGGCAAATCTAATAAAATTTGCAACACACGGTGGATATAAGTTGCGTAATAAAGGTCTGTTCCACGAATAATATGGCTAATATTTTGGGCAGCATCATCGACCACCACACTTAAATGATAACTCGTGCCAATATCTTTGCGTGCGATGATAACATCACCCCAAATACTGGCATTAAACTTTTGTGTTATCACTTGCTTTGCTTGTAAATCTACCGATTTAAAATGTGTTTGCTCAATAATTTTTAGTGCTGCATCCATATTTAAGCGTAATGCGTAAGGCGAATCATTATTAATATTCACTCCCTTATAAAGCTCTGGATAAACCAAGCCTCCATCGGGGTCGTAAATTGGTTTGTGATGTTTATAGTGGTTTTTAATTTCTCCACGTGTTGCGGTGCAGCGGTATAAAACCCCTAATTTCCCTAATTCTTCAATGGCTTGATTATACGCAGCAGTTCGCTGGCTCTGGTAAATAATTTCATCGTCAGAATAGACCCCAACTTTGGCCAAATCTTCAAGGCAGGCGGTATTAAACTCTGGAGTGCAGCGCGCTTGGTCAATATCTTCCATGCGGATAATAAATTTTGCACCGACCGCTTTTGCCACTTCGACATTTAATAATGCCGAATAGGCATGTCCCAAATGTAAGTAACCATTGGGGCTTGGCGCAAATCTTAAGGTTTTTATTGACTTTTGTTGCACCGATGATGGCTTTCTTATAATGATAATATTTATTATAACATAGTCATTTAAAATGGCTATGTTATAAGGTGTGCATAGCATCCGCATTAGGCGCGCCCGTACAGGCTTTGGCGAAAGCGAAAAATAGCCGCGAACGAAATAAAGTATAGAAGTGAGTAGTTATGTCAAAAAAAACAATCGAAATTGATGGGCCGCGTTTAGAACCTGAAACTGGAATTAAAAAATTAGTTATTTTTTTGCATGGTTATGGTTCTAATGGTGAGGACCTTATTTCGCTAACCGAACATTTTTATAAAGCCTTGCCTGATACTGCTTTTGTTGGCCCGCATGCACCATTTGCTTGTGGTATGAACCCCGCTGGTCGGGAGTGGTTTCCGATTACATCATTAAGTTATGAAGAAAGGCGTGTTGGGACGATGGAAAACCACCATCATTTAGACGCATTTATCGACGCGCAAAAACAGCATTATAATATAAAAGACCAAGATATTGCACTGATTGGTTTTTCGCAAGGTACAATGATGGCACTGTATGTTGCACCAAGGCGTGCTAAGCCTTTAGCGGCTGTTATTGGTTTTTCGGGGGCCTTAACCTGTTCTGAAACTCTAAAAGACGAAACAAAAAGCCACCCACCAATTTTACTTATTCATGGCGATAAAGATGAAGTTGTACCATTTGAAGAACTCGCCAAAGCCCAAAAAGATTTAGAGAATAATGGCATTAACGTCACCACTCATACCTCAAAGGGCATGGGGCATAGCATCGCCCCCGATGGCATTAAACTGGCGAGTGAGTTTTTGGTTAAACATTTATTGTAAAATTTAGGTTCAGAACCTTAGAGATCGCGGCCTATATTTAAATAGCGGTTATGGCGGTGGGCGACAACGTCTTGTTTAGACATGCCTTCAAATTCAGCCAATTGCTTGGCAATTGAGCTGGCAATATTGTCCATTGTTTTTTCGGGGTGACGGTGCGCACCGCCTGTAGGTTCGGCAATAATTTCTTCAATAACACCGAAGTCTTTTAAATCTTCAGCCGTAATCTTCATGCTTAGGGCTGCATCTTTAGCGCGTTTGGCATCGCGCCATAAAATAGATGCCGCACCCTCGGGGCTAATTACCGAATAAATGCTGTTTTCTAACATCATAACTTTATTGGCAGCTGCAATGCCAATTGCCCCGCCTGATTGACCTTCGCCAACAATGACCGTCAACATTGGCACACCAATTTGCAAACAAACTTCGGTCGAACGGGCTATGGCTTCGGCCTGACCGCGTGCCTCGGCACCAATACCTGGGTAAGCCCCCATAGTGTTGACCAAGCTGATAACAGGCATATTAAACCTATCGGCCATTTTCATAAGCCGTTGGGCTTTGCGGTAACCTTCGGGGCGCGCCATGCCAAAATTATGTTTTAAACGGCTTTCGGTGTCATTGCCTGTTTCATGTCCAATAACCAAAACGGGTTGACCATTAAAGCGTGCGGCACCGCCAACAATCGCATAATCCTCGGCGAAATTTCTATCGCCTGCCAATGGTGTAAACTCTTCGAAAATATGGTTGGTAAGGTCAGAAAAATTGGGTCTGTCGGGGTGGCGCGATACTAATGTTTTTTGCCAAGCGTCGAGGTTTTTATAGCTGGTTACCAAAGCGGCATCCGACTTATCTTGTAAGCGTGCCACTTCATCATCTATCGACATTGAACTATCTTGTGCGGCTAAGGCTTTTAATTCGGCTATTTTACCATCTAAATCAGCAATAGATTTTTCAAACTCAAGATAACTTGTCATAATATTCCCTACAAAACTCTTTATCCCTTTTACCAAAATTGCAATGTTTAGGCAAATTAATTTAGTCAATTAACCATAAGTGGGCTTATGAAATTGGTTTTATCACCATATTTATGCTAATGGGTGATGTTCGAAAACTAACTTTTTTAGTCTTTCATCGAGTATATGAGTGTAAATTTGGGTGGTAGATATGTCGGAATGACCTAGCATTTGTTGTACAGCGCGTAAATCTGCGCCATTTTCTAGCAAATGAGAGGCAAAAGCATGGCGTAAGATATGGGGAGATATTTTGTCGGCATCTAAATTCAATTTTTTAGCCAGTAATTTAAGTTCTTTAGCGAAAGCTTGACGGGTAATATGACCCATTGCTCCACGTGAGGCGAATAGATAATCCCCTGCTTTTTTAATTTTAATAATTTCATTATTAACAATCGCTAAATATTCCTTTAAAATTTCAAGTGCTGCTGCGCCCAATGGCACAAGCCGTTCTCTCCCGCCTTTGCCTTTTATAAACAACATGCCTTCATCAAGTTTTACCTGTCCTAAACGCAAGCCAACAAGCTCGCTTACTCGCAAGCCCGTGGCGTATAAAATTTCTAACAAACAATAAAACCGTTGATGTTTTTGCAACTTAGCAACCGATTGTTCTAAATTTTCGGCATTATTTTTTGCAGCAAAAAGCAGTTGATTAACCTCATCAACACTAATAATTTTGGGCAATGGGCGTGGTGTTTTTGGGCTGTCGATAATATCGGCTGGGTTGTTATGAATATGTTTTTCTTGATGTAAAAATTTAAAAAACTGTTTAAGTGCCGAAAGCCTACGGCTTTGAGTCGATATTTGTGTGCCAGAAGCGACCTGAAAAGCCAAAAAAGCACGAATTTGGTCGGTGGAAACAACATTAATAGCAATGTTTTTAGGCAAAAAATCGAAAAACAAAGCAAGATCGGTACGGTAAGAAATTATTGTGTTTTCGGCCGCAAAACGTTCTGCTGTTAGCATTTCTAAAAAGCTCTCAATATACTTAAATGAGCCAGTCATTTGCCAACCTTAATAAAAATTCTCATACAATAGTAACTTTCTTTGGCATAAAGAACAAGATTTACTTGCAGGTTTATTGGATAATGCCCATAATAAGACCAGATAAATTATTTAGGTTCGACACATTATGTTCGATGAAAACAGCGCAAAAATCATTCGTGATTATTTGGGCAACAGCTCTATTGTTTTAATTGGGCTTATGGGGGCTGGCAAAACCACTATGGGGCGCAGGTTGGCAAAACATTTGCGCCTACCGTTTAAAGATGCCGACCATGAGATAGAAGCCGCTGCAGGTATGGATGTATCTGACTTTTTTACCACCTTTGGCGAAGATAAATTTCGCGATGGTGAAGAAAAAGTTATTGCTCGTTTGCTGGATAATGGACCACAAATATTAGCCACAGGCGGTGGGGCGTTTATGCGCGCTGAAACCCGCCATAACATTAAGCAAAAAGGCATTTCGGTTTGGTTGCGCGGTGATTTGGATATATTAATGCAACGTATTTCCTTACGCCAAACTCGCCCACTTTTACAAGTCGATAACCCCAAACAAGTTATGCAGAAACTCATAGACGAGCGTTACCCCATATATGCTGAAGCCGATATTGTTATTGATACAATCGACGCTCCGCATAATGTAATGATTGAAGAGTTTCTTGAAAAAATGGTCGATTATGCCACATAATAGGATTGCATAAATGTCTAATGAAAATGCGCAAAAAATTACTGTTAATTTAAGTGATAGGTCTTACGATATTTGGGTCGGAGGGCAATTAATTGAGCGTGCTGGTGAGCTAATAAAACAAATTTTACCACGCCCATTCACCATTATTATTACCGATGAAAATGTAGAAAAACTCCATTTAGCCAATTTGCAGGCAAGCTTTACTGCTCAGAATATCGAGTGTGAGTCCATAATTTTGCCTGCAGGTGAGAAAAGCAAAAACATGGAAATGTTGGGTGTTTTGCTTGAAAAATTAATTAAACACGGGGTTGAGCGTAACGATGTTATTACCATATTGGGTGGCGGAGTTATGGGTGATTTGGGCGGGTTTGCGGCATCTATATTGCGCCGAGGTGTTGAATTTGTTCAAATTCCAACTTCTGTTTTGGCACAAGTCGATAGCAGTGTTGGCGGTAAAACGGGCATCAACTCACCACAGGGGAAAAACTTAATTGGTGCATTTCACCAACCTAAAATGGTGCTTGCTGATATAGATATTTTAGACACATTGCCGCTACGCCATATTAAAGCAGGTTATGCCGAAATTTTAAAATACGCGCTAATAAATGACTTAGATTTTTTTAATTGGTTAAACAAAAATGGCGTTAAGTTAATTGCTGGCGATAAGAAATTGCGCCAATATGCGGTGGTAAAATCGTGTCGCGCTAAGGCTTATATTGTTGAGCAAGATGAAAAAGAACACGGTATGCGTGCCTTGTTAAACCTAGGGCATACATTTGGTCATGCGCTCGAAAGCCATACGGGTTATTCGGATAAGCTTATCCATGGTGAAGGCGTTGCTATTGGCATGGTTTTGGCGTTTGAATTTTCGGAATTTTTAGGGCTAAGCAATGGGGAAGAAACTGGCGTAATAAAACAACATTTGCAAAACATTGGTTTGCCCAATGATTTAACATTTGAAGGTTTATTGCCATTGCCAACTGCGAAGCAAATGCTCGATTTAATGTTGCAAGATAAAAAAACCGAGCAGGGCAATTTAACATTTATCTTAAGCCGTGCTATTGGTAAGGCGTTTGTCAAAAAAAATGTTGCGCAGGATTTGGTGCTCGACTTCTTAACGAATAAAAACTTTAAATAAAGGTGTGAAATGGGCGATTTTTTTGCCAATAATTCAGAATATATAATAACCGCTGGAGCAATAATTTTTCTAGTATTAATTTCGGGTCTTTTTTCAGGCTCAGAAACGGCCTTAACTGCGGTGTCTAAAGCCAAGATTAAACAATTGCAAAAGAAAAAACATAAACGCGCCAACAGTGTAGCCAAACTGCTCGAAACCCCTGAAAAGCTTATTGGTTCAATTTTACTTGGCAATAATTTGGTTAATATTTTAGCATCTGCTATTGCGACAAGCTTTTTTATAAACCTATTTGGCGCAACAGGCGTGGTTTATGCCACTTTAATTATGACCTTTATGATTTTAGTTTTTGCCGAAGTATTACCCAAAACATACGCCTTACAAAACCCCGAAAAACTAGCGCTTTTTATTGCCCCTGTTATAACATTTTTTGTTTTAATATCGACCCCGTTTGTTACTATTATTCGTTTAATTGTTAAAGCAAGTTTGTTTATTCTTAACGTAAAACCACCACAGGAAATGGATGAAAAAGCTGCCGATGATGAAATTCGAGGCAATATAGATTTGCAACATGAAGAAGGGGTAATGATTAAAAATAACCGCGATATGTTAGGCGGAATTTTAGATTTAAAGCAAATGGGTATTGATGATGTTATGATACATCGCACCAAAGTATTTTCGTTAAGCTCCAAACTCGATGTGCGAGAAATTGCCAATAAAATTTTAGACAGTGGTTACACCCGTGTACCGCTTTATAAAGACAATCCCGATGAATTTATTGGTATATTACACACCAAAGATTTATTACGGGCTATTAATAACCCGCATTCTAAAGACACTAAAATAGATATTGAGAGCCTGCTAAACCCAATTTGGTATGTGCCAGAAACCACAAGTTTACAAGACCAGTTGACCAATTTTTTAAAACAAAAAAGACATTTTGCATTGGTGGTCGATGAATATGGCGAAACCCAAGGCATAATAACTTTAGAAGATATTTTAGAAGAAATTGTCGGCGATATTGTCGATGAACATGACCGCAGTATAGAAGGCTTACGCAGTTTGCCCAATGGCAGTGTGAATATTGACGGCTATGTTTCGGTACGCGATTTAAACCGCGAGATGGACTGGCAATTGCCACAAAATGACGCCATAAGCGTCGCTGGGCTTATTATCAACGAAGCCCAAATTATCCCCGACATAGGACAAGCTTTCAACTATTTCGGTTATAGATTTGAAATTCTGCGCAAAGACAAAAACCGCCTAACCTCAATCCGCGTAACACCTTTATAGTGTTACGCCAATTATAATATCTAAGAATGTATTTCGCGGTTGGCGACTGCCATGGCGGCTTCTTTTACGGCTTCGGACATTGTTGGGTGGGCGAAGCATGAGCGGGCTAGGTCTTCGGCGCTGCCGCCAAATTCCATTAATACGACCGCTTCATGTATCATTTCTCCAGCGCTTGCGCCAACAATATGCACACCTAAAACTTTGTCTGTTTGCTTATCGGCAATAAACTTTACGAAGCCATCGGTTTTATTCATGGCTTTTGCGCGACCATTGGCGGTAAAGTTAAATTTGCCAATATTATAGGCGATGCCTTCTGCTTTGCATTGCTCTTCGGTTTTACCAACGGTTGCAATTTCGGGCATGGTGTAGACCACTCCGGGGATAACGTCATAATTCACATGACCGGCTTGCCCAACGAGCAATTCTGCAAGGGCGATGCCTTCTTCGCTGGCTTTATGAGCGAGCATTGGCCCTGCGACCACATCGCCAATTGCAAAAATACCAGCAACATTGGTTTTAAATTGTTTGTCAATTTGTACCCGCCCGCGGTCATCGAGTTTAACGCCCGCTTCGGTCAAACCAAGGCCTTGTGTATAAGCACGCCTGCCAATTGCCACCAACACAATATCGGCTTCTAATGTTTGCGTATCGCCACCTTTTGCAGGCTCGATAGTAACATTAACACCCGTTTTGGTTAGCTCAGTGCCAATTACTTTTTGCCCTAATTTTAGTTTGAAGCCCTGCTTTTTAAGCATACGGGTAAAGTTTTTAACAACCTCATTGTCCATACCTGGTAAAATTCTATCGAGATATTCGACAACTGTAACCTCTGAGCCCAAACGCGCCCAAACTGAGCCAAGCTCAAGCCCAATAACGCCAGCGCCGACAATAACCATTTTTTTAGGTACAGATTTAAGTTCTAAAGCCCCAGTAGAGGATACGATTTTATCTTCATCAATATCTACACCCGGAAGTGGCATAACTTCACTGCCTGTTGCGATGATGATGTTTTTGGCATTAAGTTGCGTAACCTTACCATCGTCAGCGGTTACAGAGAGTTTGCCAGTGGATTCAACTTTACCAATGCCAGTATAGATGGTGATTTTATTTTTATTAAACAGATATTCAATGCCCGATGTATTGGTATCAATAACAGTTTGTTTATGCCCCATCATCGTGTCTAAGTTAAGCTTTGGCGTGTCGATATCTATGCCCAATTTGGCAAAGCCATGCTCGGCTTCTTCGAACATTTCGGAGGCATGTAGCAAAGCTTTAGACGGAATACAGCCGACATTTAAGCATGTTCCACCGTGGTTTTTACGTTTTTCGACCACGGCAACTTTTAAACCCAATTGTGCAGCACGAATGGCGGCAACATAACCACCAGGGCCTGTGCCAATAACTGCGACATCAAAATCTGACATAATATTTTATCCTTAAATTCTAAAGTTCGAGTACAAGACGTTGTGGGTCTTCTAGGGCTTCTTTTAGGCGCACTAAGAAAGTCACCGCTTCTTTGCCATCGACAATTCTATGGTCATAAGACAACGCCAAATACATCATTGGGCGAATTTCTATTTTACCATCTATTACCATTGGGCGGGGTTGGATTTTGTGCATGCCCAATATGCCCGATTGAGGGGCATTAAGAATAGGCGTACTCATTAGAGAGCCATAAACACCACCATTGGTAATTGTAAATGTACCACCTTGCATATCGTCCATGCTTAGCTTGCCATCGCGTGCGGCTTTGGCATAATTAACAATAGAGCTTTCGACACCAGCGAATGACATTTGATCACAATCGCGCAATACGGGGACAAATAAGCCTTTGTCTGTACCGACAGCAACCGCGACATTATAATAATTTTTATAAATAATATCACCGCCATCAATTTCGGCATTAACGCTTGGAATGTCCTTAAGCGCGGCAACACAAGCTTTAACAAAAAAGCTCATAAAACCTAATTTCGTGCCATGCTTTTTAAGGAACAATTCTTTATATTGTGTGCGCATATCCATAATTGCGGTCATATCAACTTCATTGAAAGTTGTTAGCATAGCCGCTGTGTTCTGCACATCTTTAAGGCGCTTGGCGATGGTTTTGCGCAAACGGGTCATTTTAACGCGCTCTTCGCGGGCTTCTTGGCTTGGTTGGGCGGGTGCGCTGGCTACAGCTACAGGGGCAGGGTTGGCAATGGCGTTTAGCATATCGCCTTTGGTAACATTGCCTTTAGGGCCTGTTGCTGCCACATTGGCAGGGTTTACACCGCTTTCGGCTGCAAGTTTGCCTACAGCAGGGCTGTTTGTGCTTGACGTTGGAGTTGGTGCAGGGGCAGATTCTGTAGCAGGGGTAGAGGCAGATGGTGCATCGCCTGCTTCCATAATTGCCAAAACAGCATCGGGTCCGACCACCTCACCATCAGGGGCAAGAATTTCTTTTAACACGCCGTTAGAAGGGGCTAACACTTCTAGGGTTACTTTGTCGGTTTCGAGCTCGACCAAAACCTCATCGACAGCAACAGCGTCGCCTGCTTGTTTATTCCATGTTGCAACTTCGGCTTCGGAAACTGATTCGCCCATAGCGGGAACTTTAATTTCAATTGTCATTTTTTTCTCTTTCCTAAAAAATCATTCAAATACTTCAGTTAAATATGCTCTAAGTTCGGCTTTATGTTTGCCGCCATTGCCCGTAGCGGGTGAGGCTGCGGCTTTACGCCCAACATAATTTGCACGGGTGTTTTTATTGCCCGTTTTAAGCAACACTTCTTCAAGCGGCTCATTAACAAATGTCCAATAGCCCATGTTTTTTGGTTCTTCTTGACACCATGTAAATTCGGCATTTTTAAACCGCGACAGTTCTTTTTGCAATGCGCTTTTAGGGAATGGGTAAAGCTGCTCGACACGCAAAATATAAACATCGTCAATATTGCGTTCGATACGTTCTTCATAAAGGTCGTAATAAACTTTACCGCTGCATAAAATAACTTTGCGGATTTTATCATCGGCTTGTAATTTAATTTCAGGGCTTGGTAAAAACTCTGCATCGTCCCATAACACGCGGTGAAAGCCTGTGCCTGTGCCCATTTCATCGAGTGTCGAAAGACAGCGTTTATGGCGCAACAAGCTTTTTGGGGTCATAACAATAAGTGGCTTACGATAATCGCGTATCATCTGGCGGCGCAAAAGATGAAAATAATTTGCGGGTGTGGTTACATTGGCGACAATCATATTGTCTTCTGCACATAATTGTAAGAACCGTTCAGGGCGCGCGCTCGAATGTTCGGGCCCTTGACCTTCATAGCCATGTGGAAGCAAGCAAACTAAGCCCGACATACGCAACCATTTTTGTTCGCCCGATGAAATAAATTGGTCGAACAACACTTGTGCGCCATTGGCAAAATCGCCAAATTGGGCTTCCCATATGGTTAAACAATCGGGTTCGGTTAATGAATAGCCATATTCAAAGCCCAGTACCGCTTCTTCGGACAGCATAGAGTTTATAACTTCATAACGCCCTTGACCTTCTCTCAAATGGTTAAGCGGCTTGTAGGTCTTTTCGTTAACTTGGTCGTTAAGCACAGAGTGACGATGTACAAATGTACCGCGTTCACAATCTTGCCCCGACAAACGCACAGGGTAGCCTTGGTCAAGCAAGGTTGCAAAAGCCAAAGTTTCGGCATTGCCCCAATCTATTCCTACACCAGCATTAATGGCATCGGCGCGGCGTTTGTAAATACGTTTTACGGTTTTATGAACATTAAAGCCTTCAGGTATAAGGCTGAGCTTTTCGGTTAGGCTTTTAATTTTAGCCACATCATAGCCTGTTTTGCCACGTCTGGCTTCGCCTGTATCTTTGGTAATTTCTTTATCGCCCCAATGTCCGTCCATCCAATCGGCTTTTTCGGGTGTGAAATCACTCGACACATCATATTCTATGTCGAGGAATTTACGGAATTGGTCTTTCATGTCGGTAATATCTTCGGCACTTAATAAGCCTTCAGCGACAAGCTTTTCGGCATAAATATCCAATGTGGTTTTATGAGTTTTAATGGTTTTATACATTATCGGTTGGGTCATGCTTGGGTCATCGCCCTCATTATGACCAAAACGACGATAACAGAACATATCTATAACCACAGGTTTGCCAAATTTTTGCCTAAACTCGGTTGCCACCCGCGCGACATAAACCACACTTTCAGGGTCATCACCATTGACATGAAAAATAGGCGCTTCAATCATTTTTGCGACATCGGACGGGTAGGGGGATGAACGCGAATAATGCGGTGCGGTGGTAAAGCCAATTTGGTTGTTAACAATAAAATGAATAGAACCACCTGTACGGTGACCTTTTAAGCCCGAAAGACCAAAACATTCGGCAACAACGCCTTGCCCTGCAAACGCGGCGTCACCATGCAATAATAGCGGGATAACTTCACGGCGGTCAACAGTGCTCGTATGTTTAGGGAATTTGCTATGTTGGTCTTGCTTAGCGCGTACTTTGCCCAAAACAACAGGGTTTACAATCTCAAGATGTGAAGGGTTAGCGGTGAGTGATAAATGCACATTATTGCCGTCAAAATCGCGGTCAGATGATGCGCCTAAATGATATTTAACATCGCCCGAACCATCAATTTCTTCTGGTGTGGAAGCGCCACCTCTAAATTCGTGGAACAAAGCTCTATATGGCTTTTCCATAACTGAAGTGATAACATTTAACCGCCCACGATGTGGCATACCAAGCACAATGTCTTTAACTCCATTTTGCCCGCCGACTTTAATTATTTGCTCAAGTGCTGGAATAAGCGCTTCGCCGCCATCTAAGCCGAAACGTTTGGTGCCAGTATATTTTTTATCAATAAAATTTTCTAGACCTTGGGTTTCGATAAGCTTGTTTAAAATTGCTTTTTTACCTTCACTGGTAAAATGAACTTCTTTATGCTTGCCTTCAATGCGTTGTTGCAACCAACCTTTTTGCTCTGGGTCGGTAATGTGCATGAACTCTATGCCAATTTTTGCACAATATGTGCGTTTTAGAATTTTTAGAATTTCATTTATAGTGGCATATTCTAAGCCCAATACATTGTCGATAAAAACAGGGCGGTTTAAATCGGCACTAGAAAAACCATAAGCCTCGGGTGATAAAGCCCGTTCGGTGCGGTGTCCTGTTATGCCCAACGGGTCAAGATCTGCTATTAAATGCCCACGCGCTCTAAATGCGCGTATCATCATAATAGCGCGGATACTGTCTAGAGTTGCGGCTTTAATATCGGCTACACTGCTTCCAGTTGCGGGTTCAGATGTTTTAACACCAGTATTTTGCGCCAGTTTTTTATTGGCAACAGCTGCATTGCTGGCAATTTTATTTGCAATATTGGCTTCAAATGAACCCCAATTGCCACTTAAAGCCGCTGTATCTTCGGAAATATCGACAGGCGGCCAGTCGGCTCTGTCCCAAGATGCTCCAGCGGCATTACCCGCAACATCTTGTGCATCATCGTCAAGTTCGGCAAAAAAATCTTGCCAGCCTGCATCGACTGAATTGGGGTTTCTTTTATAATCTTCGTAAAGAGTTTCGATGAAACTTGCGTTGCCGCCGTAAAGAAATGATGTATTGTCAAACGCTACATTCTTATCTTGCTTTGCCATATTGCTCGATTAAGCTTAAACTTAACCCCTGTTTATGACCAATTTTATGGCCATTTAATTTCGCCACAACAACTGATAATAATTTTCAGTTGCCCTTAATATTATAGTTAACGGCTTCTTGCTAGAAAAATCAATCAAATAATTTTAATTACAAAAAACCGTTAAACTTTATTTGTATTTAGCGCTTTAACAATTCGACTAAAGTTTTGCCCAATAAAGCGGGACTTGGAGAAACTCTAACACCCGCTTCTTGTAAAGCGGCAATTTTATCTTCAGCTCCGCCTTTACCGCCAGCAATAATAGCACCCGCATGACCCATTGTGCGCCCTGGAGGTGCAGTAAGCCCTGCAATAAAGCCAACAACAGGTTTTTTAATTTTATGAGACTTTAAAAACTCAGCCGCTTCTTCTTCAGCGCTGCCACCAATTTCACCAATCATCACGATAGACTGCGTATTTTCATCATGCAAAAACAAGTCTAAACAATCTATAAAATTAGTACCATTAATAGGGTCGCCACCAATACCGATACAGGTTGTTTGACCAAGCCCTTCGGCTGTTGTTTGTGCCACCGCTTCATAAGTCAATGTGCCAGAACGTGATACAATGCCAACACTGCCAGCCATGTGAATATGCCCTGGCATGATGCCGATTTTACATTGTCCCGGTGTGATGACACCGGGACAGTTAGGCCCGACAAGACGGGTGTTTGAACCCTGAAGCGCGCGCTTGACCTTGACCATGTCAATCACGGGAACACCTTCGGTGATGCAAACCACCAGCTC
>CAZHCZ010000013.1:0-27794 GCA_964531635.1 uncultured Hyphomicrobiales bacterium
AGGTCTATGGGCATTTTCAACTCTAGGTTGGCCAGATAAAACCGATGAATTGCACAAATATTACCCAACCAGTGTTTTGGTAACGGGCTTCGATATTATCTTCTTCTGGGTTGCCCGAATGATGATGACTTCATTGGAGTTTATGGATAAAGAACCATTTTCAACAGTCTATGTCCATGCGCTAGTCCGCGATGAATTTGGTGCAAAAATGTCAAAATCTAAAGGCAATGTTATCGACCCGATAGACCTTATCGAGCAATTCGGTGCCGATGCTGTTCGTTTCACTTTATCATCTATGGCAGGGCAGGGTCGTGACATTAAATTATCGAACAAAGCCGTTGAAAACAATAGAAATTTTGTTACCAAACTATGGAATGCTTGCCGTTTCGCCGAAATGCATGACTGCAAACCCATACCCAATTTTAACCCAAAAACCGTCAACCTAACATTAAGCAAATGGGTCTTGTCCGAACTTGCCGAAACCACAATCGAGGTCGAGCAGGCGATTGAGCAATTTAAATTTAACGAAGCCTCAAGCGCAATCTATAAATTCACATGGAATATTTTTTGCGATTGGTATATCGAGCTTAGCAAACCGATATTATTCGGAGAAGATGAAGCACAAAAAACCGAACTCAAAGCCGTAACCGCCCATGTTATCGACCATTTGTTGCACCTCATGCACCCTTTCATGCCTTTTGTGACCGAAGAGTTGTGGAACAGGTTCGATGAAAAAGACGTCACCCGTGATACCCAACTCATCATATCCTCATGGCCATCACAGCAATTAACCGAGAATAAACCCGCCAAACAAGAAATAAATTGGCTCATTAAATTCATCACCGAAATCAGGTCAGTCCGTGCCGAAATGAACATTCCCGCTGGCGCAAAAACTCCAGTGGTGGTGGTCAATGCCAATAAGGACATTCAGGCCAAACTCACAACCCACAATAACCTGCTCATTAAAATGGCAAGGCTAGACACCATAACCACAGCCGAAACCGTACCAGAAGGCGCTATCCAAATTTTGTTAGATGGGGCAATTCTTGCCCTTCCATTAGCAGGTGTAATCGACATTCAGTCCGAGCTAGACAGACTAAACAAAGAAATAGATAAAGCCAGCAAAGACATTTTGGGTACAGAAAAACGTCTAAGCAATGAAAGCTTTACCGCCAAAGCCCCTGCAAAAATTATCGAGGAACAAAACCGTCGTCTAGAAGTCGCAAAGCTTTTAAAGCAAAATTTACAGGAAGCTTATGCAAGGTTTGAAAAGTTAGCCAACTAACCACCATTATGTCATATTTAAAGTCTAGTGTGAAGTTGACTATAACTTACAGAACATGCACAATATGTTAACTGTGCAAAATAACATAAAGTTAGAGAAAATATTATGAACAAAAAATTCGACAAATCAAAATTGCCTTCACGCCATGTTACCGAGGGGCCAGAACGCGCACCTCATCGCTCATATTTATATGCAATGGGTCTAACCGAAAAAGAAATCCACCAACCGCTCATTGGCGTTTGCTCATGCTGGAACGAAGCAGCCCCTTGTAACATCGCCCTAATGCGCCAAGCTCAAGCGGTAAAAATTGGCGTAAAAGCCGCAGGCGGCACACCGCGCGAATTTTGCACAATTTCAGTAACCGATGGCATTGCTATGGGGCATCAAGGCATGAAAAGCTCACTGGTCTCGCGTGAAGTTATTGCCGATAGTGTCGAAGTTACAATGCGCGGTCATTCATACGACGCTTTGGTCGGCATCGCAGGGTGTGATAAATCATTACCAGGTATGATGATGTCAATGCTCAGGCTCAACATTCCAAGCGTATTCATGTATGGCGGTTCAATCCTACCAGGTCGTTATAAAAATCGTGATGTAACAGTGGTCGATGTTTTCGAAGGCGTCGGGCAACACAGCGCAGGCAATATGACCGAAGAAGAATTATACGCACTCGAAGTGGTCGCTTGCCCCGGTGCTGGCGCGTGTGGCGGGCAATTTACCGCCAACACAATGGCATGCGTATCCGAAGCCATTGGCTTAGCCTTACCCAATTCAGCAGGTTCACCCGCAGAATATGAAAGCCGTGACAGCTATGCCGAATTGAGCGGAAAAGCCGTTATGCGCCTAATCGAACATAATATCCGCCCACGCGATATATGCACCGAAAAAGCGTTCGAAAATGCAGCGGTTATCGTAGCTGCAACAGGCGGTTCAACCAATGCTGGCTTGCATCTACCCGCAATGGCACATGAGGCAGGTATAGAATTCGACCTAATGCGCGTTGCCGAAATTTTCAAAAAAACGCCATACATTGCCGATTTAAAGCCGGGTGGAAAATATGTAGCCAAAGACCTTTATGAAACAGGCGGCGTACCAGTATTGTTAAAAGAATTATTACGCGGCGGCTTTTTACACGGCGATTGCATGACAGTAACAGGCAAAACATTAGGCGATAATATCGAAAATGCTGATGTACCTCCACCAGACAACCGTGTCGTTTACCCAGTAGCAACTCCACTTTCTGCCACAGGTGGTGTGGTCGGTCTTAAAGGTTCACTTGCCCCAGAAGGCGCAATAGTTAAAGTGGCAGGCCTAAGTAAGCTCACTTTCACAGGCCCAGCCAGATGTTACGATTGCGAAGAAGATGCCTTTGCCGCAGTCGAGCGTCGCGAATATAAAGATGGCGATGTTATAGTTATTCGCTACGAAGGGCCAAAAGGCGGGCCGGGAATGCGCGAAATGCTCTCAACCACTGCCGCATTATACGGTCAAGGCGCAGGCGAAACCGTCGCACTTATAACCGATGGTCGTTTTTCAGGCGGCACACGCGGCTTCTGCATTGGTCATGTTGGTCCTGAAGCGGCAACAGGTGGCCCCTTAGCCCTGCTTAAAGATGGCGATATTATTAGTATTGATGCAAACTTAGGCACATTAGATGTTGAACTGAGTGTCGAAGAATTAGCAAAACGTAAAGCCGAATGGAAACCAAGAGATAACGGTTGCCATAGTGGGGCATTGTATAAATATGAACAATTGGTTGGCCCAGCATCAAAAGGTGCTTTAACTCACCCAGGCGGCGCGGCCGAAGTTACCTGTTATGCGGATATTTAATAAAAAAAACATAATAAATATTCTTGCTGGTATAGCTATTGTCGCTATGCCAGCAGTGTCAAATGCCACCCAGAGTAAAAAAAACAATGATTATGGCACGTTTGTCGATTATAAATTTCTAGAAAAAATCAAACAAAAAAATATGCAAAATATTATTGAACTCAATATATTTGGCATTCAAGATGGTGGTTTTTCTTATTCAATGGGCAACGATGCCGCCAAATCTCTAGATTTTAGTACTGCAATAAGGCACTGGGGATTGTCATCAAGAGCCAATAACTTTTACGCAAATTGGCAGTTGGCGCGTTATTATTTGGGTTGGTTTAATAACCAACGAGATGATGTAAAAGCAATAAATTTTTTACGCATAATTATAGAAGAAAATAAATTAAACAGTGAAACCGTATCGGAACGAGAAATATCAGCAGATGCGATGGTCGAGCTCGCGGTTATTTATATTCATGGCAGTAAAATAGCCAACATTACACCCGATATAAAACAAGCAATACGCTTGCTAGAATATGCCTCACTATCGGTCGGTCATGCAAAAGCCAATTATTTATTGGGTGAAATATTTTATAGCGATAAATATAAAATGAAACAAAAAAGACGCGGACTGCGTTATTATAAATTATCTGCACTTAAAAATTATTTTTTATCACAAATTAAACTGGGCGAAATAAGATACGTCAATGGGCGCAATAAGCAAGAAAAAAAACAAGGTTTAGCATGGTTGTTGGTAGCCCAAAAAAACCAACCTTTAGAAATTCAAAAGAAAATAGATAACATTATTCTACACAGTAAAATTGGCAAACCAACAGATGAACAGCTATTAGAAGCAAAAGCTTTAGCCGAAAAAATATACGCAAAGCTAAATTAGCAGCCATTGAAAAGTAAGTTTTTATCCTTATATAGTGTGTAATAAAGCTAAGGATAAAAAATGAGCTTAGGTCGCAAACACAAACATATATTTCCAATTCCAAAAAACCACACTTTGCGTCTGTGCTTTGGTGTTTTACTCATAGTTGGCGGCATATTCTCTATATTGCCCGTCTTAGGAATTTGGATGATACCCCTAGGGCTATTCTTCCTTTCGGTCGACAGTAAGTTTTTCAGAAGAAAAAGACGGCAACTAGAAGTGAGAATTATTCAATTGTATCAAAACTTCAAGAAGTAAAATCTTCAACCTTAGGGAATTCTTTAATATGAATATCTTGTTGTGGAAAAGGAATTTCAATTTTATTTTTCTGAAATAATTTCCACAAATTTAACAAATATGCACTGGTAATATTGGTCACACCATTGGCAGGGTCTGCCACCCAAAACCGAGCTTCAATATCAACACTGCTATCACCAAAGCCAACCAAATGAGCAAGAGGTGCAGGATCAGTCAATATACGATCAATTCCAACCGTCGCCTCAACAGCAAGTTTTAGCGCCAAGTCGACATCAGTATTGTAAGAAACACCAATTTTAACAATCCGTCTTATGCGCGAATGAGAAAAATCCCAATTTACAACTTCTTGAGTAATAAAGTTTTCATTAGGAATAAGATATTCATGGCCATCACGAGTTTCGACCGAGGTATATCTAGCTCCAAGGCTTTTCACCTTGCCAAATGTACCGCCAACCTCAATAATATCATTAGGGCGAATAGACTGGTCTACCAATAAAATAATTCCACTAACAAAATTTGATACAATTTTTTGCAATCCAAAACCAAGCCCAATACCCAAAGCGCCAGAGAAAAAAGTAAAAATACTTAAGTCCAAACCCACAATATTTAATGTAAAAACTAAAGAAAAAATTATTAGCGCAACTTTAATAAGCTGCGAAAGCAAGGTTTGCACAGATGGCGTTAAATCTTTGCTGCTATGTAATTTGCGTTTCAAAAAATTAGAAACAATAAGCGCCGTCCAAAACAGCACAGCTCCAAGTAAAAACCCAGAAACAATAGAATAAAGCGTAACGCGCGTATCGCCAGTATTAAAGCCAGTGTCAGACATAATTGTAATAACAGGGTTAAGCAAATTCGCCGCGTTCAATGCTGCTATTGTCCAAGCAATAAAAGCAACAATGCGCCGCCAAAAAATATTTGTAGGCACAAGACTAACAAAAACACGAATAACAATCCAAGCATTAAGCAAACTGGCCGTAATGCGTAATAAGTCGTGTTTATAGCCCAATTGGGCAAAAATCACATTGACTAACCATTGTAATAGAACCCAAACTATAGGCAATAAAACAATGTGTAATATCTCGATAATACGTTGGCGTTTTTTTCCCTTGCTTGCAACAGTTTTAAGTGAATTATCAATTTTCGGACGTATAATTTTATTAACAATAAGTGCCACAATAAAAGTTAATAAAATTGCACTTATTTGAACCAACATATTTATATTAAAAAGGTTTATATTAGCCCAATTTAGCAGTTGGCCAAATACAAGGTTTAAATCAAATTCGGGCATATTTTTATCACTTATATTTAGGTTTAGGTTCTAATATTGATTTTAAATATTTACCCGTATAGCTCTTTTCACAATTTACTATATCCTCAGGTCGCCCCATTGCAACAATTTCGCCACCACCATCGCCTCCTTCAGGGCCAAAATCTATAACCCAATCCGCAGTTTTTATCACATCTAAATTATGTTCAATCACCACAATACTATTGCCTTGGTCAACCAATTCATGCAAGACCTCAAGCAATTTGGCAATGTCGTGAAAATGCAAACCAGTGGTTGGTTCATCTAAAATATAAAGTGTTTTACCCGTTGCACGTTTAGAAAGTTCTTTAGCGAGCTTAACCCGTTGTGCTTCCCCGCCAGATAAGGTCGTAGCTTGCTGTCCAATCTTTATATACCCTAACCCAACACGGTTTAACGTAACCATTTTATCACGTATATTCGGTACAGCACTAAAAAACTCAACACCTTTTTCTACTGTCATGTCTAGAATATCAGCAATAGAATTACCCTTGAATAAAATTTCTAAAGTTTCACGGTTATAACGCTTACCTTCGCACACATCGCAAGTCACATAAACATCGGGTAAAAAGTGCATTTCAATTTTAATAACCCCATCACCTGAGCAATTTTCACAACGCCCACCCTTAACATTAAACGAAAACCTCCCAGGTTTATAACCGCGCGCTTTAGACTCAGGCAAACCAGCAAACCAATCTCTAATTGGTCCAAACGCGCCCGTATAAGTAGCAGGGTTAGAACGCGGCGTACGACCAATAGGCGACTGGTTAATATCAATAATTTTATCGAGCTGCTCAATGCCTTCTATAGCCTTATGAGGCGCAATGGTTTTACGCCCACGGTTTAGAGTTTTTGAAACCGTTTTATAAAGTGTTTCAATAAGAAAAGTAGATTTTCCACTACCAGAAACACCAGTAATGCAAGTAAAGTTTTTAAGCGGAATAGAAGCCGATACATTTTTTAAATTATTACCAGTAGCCCCAATTACCGATATTTGCTGGTTTTTGTAAATTTTACGACGCTTAACAGGGGTTTGAATTTTCAACTCTCCAGTTAAATATTTTGCGGTTAAACTCTCTTTAGCCGCCAAAATATCTTGCGGTGTCCCTTGAGCAACAATTTGTCCACCATGAATTCCAGCCCCCGGCCCAATATCCACCACGTGGTCAGCGGTCATTATCGCATCCTCATCATGTTCAACAACAATAACCGTATTGCCCAAATCGCGCAAATGAATAAGTGTTTGTAATAGCCGTTCATTGTCACGTTGATGCAACCCAATCGAAGGTTCATCAAGCACATATAGAACCCCAGTAAGCCCTGAGCCAATTTGACTTGCCAAACGAATGCGCTGAGATTCCCCACCCGACAGCGTGCCAGAATTTCGCGACAATGATAAGTAATCCAACCCAACATTATTTAAAAAATGTAGCCTATCGCGTATTTCTTTTAATATTCTACTGCCAATTTCAAGCTGGGTAGCATTTAGTTTATTTTCAATATCCTTAAACCATACAAGCGCATCTTTAATAGACTTTGCGGCCACTTGCGAAATTTGCAAATCATCAATTTTAACTGCAAGTGATTCGGGCTTAAGCCTAAACCCCGTACAACTCGTGCATGAATTCAAGGTTTGATATTTTTCAATTTCTTCACGCGACCAATTAGAATCGGTTTCTCGCCACCGTCGTTCTAAATTGGGTATTACCCCTTCAAAAGCTTTTTTACGTTCATAATGGCGGTCATCATCTTTAAATACAAACTTAATCTCAGTATCGCCCGTACCATAAAGAATAGCATTCTGAGTGGTTTTTGGCAGTTTTTTAAACGGCACATCCATAGAGGTTTTATAGTGTCGCATAATATTTTCTAAAGTCTGCACATAATAAAATGACTTGGTTTTTCCCCATGCAACAATCGCCCCTTCTCTAAGCGAAAGCGTGGTGTCAGGAACAACAAGCTTGGGGTCAATAATATGTTGCGTACCAAGCCCATCACATGCAGGGCAAGCACCAAATGGGTTGTTGAACGAAAACAATCGAGGTTCAATTTCTTCTATCGTAAATCCCGATACAGGACAAGCAAATTTAGATGAAAAAACCAACCGCTTTGGCATTCCTGCATCGTCTTTTTCATTTGCATATTCAAGCACAACCAAGCCTTCGGTTAGGCTTAACGCGGTTTCAAAGCTATCAGCAAGACGGGTAGCAATACCTTCTCTTATCACAATTCTATCGACCACCACATCAACATCATGTTTAAGTTTTTTATTGAGCGTAGGCAGCTCATCCATTTCATAAAAAATACCGTCAATTTTAAGGCGAGCAAACCCCTTTTTTTGCAATTCAGCAAATTTATCCTTAAATTCACCCTTACGTCCGCGCACTATAGGCGCTAGTAAAAACAATTTTGTTTTATCAGGAATTTCAAGGCTTTTATCGACCATTTGACTAACCGATTGGCTGGTAATAGGCAAACCCGTGGCGGGAGAATAAGGAATACCAATGCGCGCAAATAACAAACGCATATAATCATAAATCTCAGTAACTGTTCCAACGGTCGAACGTGGGTTTTTGCTGGTAGTTTTTTGTTCAATAGAAATGGCAGGTGATAAACCATCTATCTGATCAACATCAGGTTTTTGCATCATTTGCAAAAATTGCCGAGCATAAGCCGACAAGCTCTCAACATAACGCCTTTGCCCCTCAGCATAAATAGTATCAAATGCTAAAGACGATTTTCCAGAACCAGATAGACCAGTAAAAACAATAAGTTTATCGCGTGGCAAATCAATGCTTACGTTTTTTAAATTATGCTCCCTCGCTCCTTTTACACTAATAAAATGGCGAATATCAACAGGCGAGGAGTTTGAAGTATGGTTTTTCATTCTAACTTTCTACAATTATTTTTTCGCTTGACAATTATTAACGAATCTATAATTTAATTATAAGAACATTTAAGGAACATGCAAGCGTTAATATCTAAAAACTAACAAAAAAATATTGCGTTATGTTAATTTAATGTTTGTTATTAATATAGTTTTGGCTTAATAAATAATAAGTATATCTGTAAATAAAATTTAAGGAATAAGCAATGGCAGGCAGTGTAAATAAAGTTATTTTGGTAGGAAACCTTGGCGCAGACCCCGAAATTAGACATACGCAAGATGGTCGCCCCATCGCCAACTTACGCTTAGCAACATCCGAAAGTTGGAAAGACAAAAGCACTGGGGAGCGACGCGAGAAAACCGAATGGCATAAAGTTGTTATTTTCAATGAAGGTTTATGCCGCATTGCCGAGCAATATTTACGCAAAGGCTCTACTGTTTATATTGAAGGTCAATTGCAAACCCGCAAATGGACCGACCAATCAGGTCAAGATAAATATACCACCGAGGTGGTGCTGCAAGGCTTTAATGGCACATTAACAATGCTTGGCGGGCGTAGTAATAGCCAATCAGGCGGTTATCAATCAGGTGGTCAACAACAAGTTACCGACCCATACGGTCAATCGTCCCAAGCCGCCGCGCCAGATTTAGATGACGATATTCCATTTTAAAAACGTGTAAAACTCAATAGATTTGAGAGTTTACAGGCAGTTAAAAAACTGTTAAACTTTTATGCGTCTATAGATTTGATATAAAAGAGGGTTCTATGTTTTTTTTGAAGTTTTTATTTATAACTTTTTTGGTTATTTTAATTATCCTATTGCTGTGGACTATTTACAATAAAATTAAAAACCCTGAAAAACCCTTTTTAAGATGCATTCCATATATGGACGACTTTTCACAGGCAAATAACACAACAACAGTTGTTTCAGAAAAAATCACGGTTAAGCCTGTTATAGCTAGTGATAATACAATCAAAACCGACAGTGGTTCAAAGAAGGAAGTCGCAGGAACTAAAGATGTTAAAAAACCTGCTAAGTCAATAACGGTTGAATCTTCCACCACATCCGCTAAAAAATCAGAAGCCGTCAAAAAGAAAACAGCCGATACAGCACCATCTAAGAAAATAACCGATACAGCAAAACCTACCGCGCAGAAGAAAAACGCCACTAAAGCAAAAACAGCAGCTCCAAAGAAAAAATCACCCACTAAAATAGGTGATAATATTAAAAAAGTAAACGGTATTGGCCCAGTATTTGAAAAACGCCTAAACTCAATCGGCATCAATACATTCAAACAAATAGCGGCTTGGAGCGAAGCCGATGCTAACCGCATAGACGAAGAACTTGAATTTTCAGGTCGCCCACAACGCGAAGAATGGGTTGCTAAAGCAAAAATTTTAGCGGCAGAAAAAGAATAATATAAATACCATTACTGACTACCCGTAGTTAAAGTACCAATTAGGTTGGTCCTTCCTTTGTTGCCATTAAAACGTATATTGAATATCTGTATGTTTTTTGTAACTTTTTTAACATAATTTCGAGTTTCTGCTTTAGGCATGGATTCAATCCAATTCACAAATTTCACTTCATTAATTCTAGGGTCACCATTGGCTTCAACCCATCTCTTAACCCATGTTCCGCCCCCATTATATGCTGCAAGTGCCAAGACATATGAGCCATTTTGGTTCTGAATTAAGTCGTAAAGATAGCTGTTTCCCAATGCCAAGTTCAGTTCAGGCTTACTGTGCAACCACTCATTTTTATAAGGCACTTTATACTTTTTAGCCAAATAACTGCCAGTAGTTCTAATAATTTGCA
The DNA here is from genome assembly GCA_964531635.1 of uncultured Hyphomicrobiales bacterium. Taxonomy (GTDB): domain Bacteria; phylum Pseudomonadota; class Alphaproteobacteria; order Rhizobiales; family OSC116; genus OCS116. Next base: position 10,309 of record CAZHCZ010000013.1, read on the forward strand.
TATAGCCTTTAGCCCCACTGTGGCTTGTCGCATATTGATCAAACACACTTTCTTGGCGAATAAGCGCGTAAGTTAATGCTTTTTCAGGTCTGCCTGTATAGGTTTTAAAGGCAGGAAGTTTAATATCAGGGTACGCTTCACGGTGCATATCCCACCCTTTTAGCAATCCTCTCCTTGCAGTGTTTACTGCGTAATGCGGGTTTTTTTGCAATTTGGCAAATTCAATTAAACTCATCATATTTTCAGATGTTTTTGTAATATTTTGTAACTTAGTATAATGATATTTAAGTTGTTTAGCCTGCCCTAAAGAGTTGTAAATTTTAATAAAATCGGCATTATCATTTTCATTCAACACATTTAAAAATGCCTTGTTTGAAATTGGGAGCCTAGGAAGAAAAATTTCACTTTTCCCTATCCGTTCTCCTGCCAATTGGCCATAAAAATTATATTGAAACTTTACAGCCTTGTTTAAATATAAAATATAGTCACTTTGCTTGTTTAGCTTTCGCGCGAGTTGCGCCTGCCAGTAATAACCTCGCGGCTTTTGCCGTACATTCATTGCGCGTTTTTCCGCATTATCAAAATGTGTTTTTGCTAATTTATAATCGCCTAAATATGTAAGGGCAATCCATCCCGCTTTAAATTCCGCATCAACATATGCAATAGAAGTGACAGGCTGTTGGTGAGCAGCAAGGAGCTTAAAAGCACGCAATTTAATATTTTTATCGTATTTTCTATTCAATAATCGGTGAATAACTCTAAACTTTATACGCCAATAATGACTTCGATAAGCAACATTTTGTTTTTTTGTAGCAACAGATTCCAATATTTTAAGGGCATTCATATCATCACGTTTGTTAAAATAATATAACAGTAAGCTATATTTAAGCCCCATATCTTCCGCGAGTGATTTTGGTGTTTTTTTGAAAAGCCCGAGCGCATCTTTACTTTTACGGTTCTCTAAAGCCGCACGTGCTTTAAAAAATCTCACATAAGCATCATTAGCAAAACCAGCGTTGGCAATAGCCGATTTTGAACGCCCCTTATTCATTAACATATCTGCCCGTAATTTATGATCCCAGTTTTCAAGATACTGCCCCATTTTTTGAACAGTAGATTTTTCAATGCCTTCACTTAATATTGAGTTGCGCCAAACCGACCTTAATAAATTTTGCCCACGTTTTGTTTGACCCGTATTAAAATATTGTTCAGCATTATACAACTTCCCAAGTGCTGTTTTAGCGGGGTATTTTTTAAACCAGTTTTTAGCAAATCCAACATCATATTGTCCACTAAAAATTCGTTTTTCCATTATCGACTTTAGGCTGGCTAAGTTTTTCCAATTTGGGTATTTTTTAATGAAATTTTCAATCTCCCTATAATCTGTCCTATATCCATTGCTGCGATATAGTGCAAAAAGTCCAACTTGTTTTGCCGCAGGACTCTTCATTTGGGCAATAAGTTTTTTAGCATTTTCAAAGTTGTTATTTTTTATAGTGCTAATAACTTGTTTTGTAAGCTTTAAATCGGCTTGAGATATATTGGCAAGCGCTACACCGCTATAAGCTAACAATGTAAATAAGATAATGGTTCTGAAGGCGTGTTTAATATACATTTGACTTTTATCGGCTATAAGTGAATATAATTATCTATAAATAGACAATACGACTTTTATGAGTCTAACTATAAATATCAATGCTAAAATTTGGATTAATATAATGAATTTTTTACTAATAAATGGCAGTCTATCAAAACAATCACACAGTGCCGCTTTACTAGAATATATGAAAAACACTATCGAACATGCAGGTGGAACAGCCGAAATCCATAATTTCATCGACTACCCGTTGCCATTCTTTAACCCCAACAATCAAACAATAGATAAAAACACGAAAATATTTTTAAATAAAATACAAAATGCAGATGGCTATGCAATAACAACCCCGCTTTATCATAGCTCATTAACAGGCGTATTAAAAAATGCTCTAGATTATTTGCCAGCAACTATATTTAAAAACAAGCCTGTTGCACTTGCAAATGTTGGTGGCGGTATTCGTTCAGGCCAAGCGGCATGTGAGCATTTAAGAACCATAATTCGTTCTATGTCAGGTTATGTTGTGCAAGAACAATTGGGGTGTTATTCAGGTGACTTTACGAGTGAAAACAACACACTAATGTTGCACGATAAAATGATAATTGAACGCGCAAAAAATTTAATGATGGAGCTTATAACATTGGCGCAAAAATTAAAAAATTAAACATCTAGCCCCATTTGGCGTAACCTTTCAGGGTCATCAAGCCAATTGTCACGCACCTTTACAAATAAAAACAAATGCACCTTTTGCCCAAGAATTTCGCCCATTTCTAAGCGAGATTGCTGTCCAATGCTTTTAATCATTTCTCCACGCAACCCCAAAACAATCTTTTTTTGGCTGTCACGTTGCACATAAATAACCTGTTCAATACGCACTGAACCATCTTTTTGTTCTGTCCACTTTTCGGTTTCAACGGTTAGTGAATAAGGCAATTCATCATGCAATTTTAAAAACAACTTTTCGCGTGTTAGCTCAGCAGCAAGCAAACGGCTCGGAATATCCGCCATTTGGTCTTCAGGGTATAGCCAAACCGAGTGTGGCATAGCAGTTTCTAATTGCGCAATAAGCTGTTTAACCCCATGACCTTTGTCGGCGCTAATCATAAAATTATGTTCAAACGGAAAAAATTCATTAAACTCTTCTACCAAAGAGAACAGCTTTTCCTTTTTAATAAGGTCAATTTTATTAAGCACCAGCCAAATATTTTTTGCATTTTTTCTCTCAAGCTGCTTAACTATATTTTTATTTTCATCATTCATGCCCTTAGCGGCATCAATAATTACCAAGGTAATATCACAATCCTCAGCTCCACCCCAAGCCGCTTTAACCATAGCTTTGTCTAATTTACGTTTAGGCTTAAAAATACCAGGAGTATCAATAAGAATAATTTGCGTTGCATTGGCAATGGCAATAGCCCGAATTCGCGCTCGTGTGGTTTGAACTTTATGAGTAACAATAGATACTTTACCACCAGCAATAGTGTTAGATAAGGTAGATTTACCAGCATTTGGCGCACCAATAAGGGCAGCAAATCCGCACCTTTGTTCACCATAGTTTACATCATTTTTCATAATTTATTAGTTCCATATACTTTCGCGTTTCAAAAACAAAGTAGCCGCTTTTTGCTCGACAATACGTTTAGAATGCCCAATTGCACGGGCAGGTGGTCTATTATCAACAATAACATCAATAGTAAATTCAGGCGCGTGAGCGGGGCCAGTTGTATTTATAAGCTTATATTCAGGCAAATTAAGTCTAAGATTCTGCGCCCATTCTTGCAACGCGCTTTTTGCATCTTGTTTGTTCGGTTGAGTATCGTTAATTTGCGCTTGCCAATTTTTTAGAATAAATGCCTTGGCAATATTCAGTCCACCATCTAAAAACAATGCGGCAATAAGTGCCTCGCAAACATCTCCCAAAATGGTCGGGTTTTCATTCAATTTAGTATTGGCTTCATTGCGACCCAACATAATAAATTGGTTTAGTCCTAAATTTTGAGCCACCAAACTACACGCTTCTTTGCGAACCAATTGGGCAAATCGCAAATTCAAATCACCTTCATGTTCATTAGGAAATGTGTGTAATAAATATTCGGCAATAACCAAACCCAAAACACGGTCGCCCAAAAACTCCATCCGTTGATAGCATTTTACATCGCTTCGCTTGTTTTTATTAAGTGCAACATAGCTACTATGAGTAAGCGATTGGGCTAATAAACCTTTATCTTTAAAGTCGTAGGCAATTATTTTTTCTAATTTATCCATATTATTCAATAATTTTTTCTAAAGATTGAAACATTCTGTCGGTACGCAAAGTTTGCGGCCATTTCCAAAATTGATAAAACGACCCTTGGTTTTCAAACGACAGAATAACAAAATCCGCTCGCCCAATTATATCTTCAAACGCCACCATTTTAACCAAAGTTTGCAAGCGGCTGTCACTAGAGCTATCACGGTTATCACCCATCATAAAATAATAGCCCTTGGGTATTTCAAAAACATTGGTATTATCAAGTTCGGTAATTCCAGCATCAAGGCTGTTATATTTCACACCATTAGGCAGAGTTTCGACAAATTGTTCGGTAATTGTAACATTGCCATAAATGTCTAATTCGCTAAAGTTAGTCACAGGTTTTTTACTTACAGCTTTGTTATTAATAAACAAAACACCATTTTTCATTTGAATCAAATCTCCGGGCAAACCCACTAAGCGTTTAATAAAATCGGTTTTTTTGTCAGCTGCTTTAAACACAATAATATCACCAAGCGTAGGCTCAACACCAAATATTCGCCCCGAAAATGGTATAGCAGAAAACGGAACAGAATGTTTAGAATAGCCATAAGCATATTTGGTTACATAAAGGTAATCACCAACCAATAATGTCGGTATCATCGAGCCCGATGGTATAAGAACAAGCATAAAAATAAGTGAGCGAACAACCAGCACCACTAACAATATCTGAACAAGAGATACAATAAAGTCCCATAACTCTCCGCCGAAACTTTTTGTATCTTCTGATGTTTTATCGGTCATATAAAATCCACTATAGTTACATTATATGTAATGGCTATTTTTACAGTATTTTTCAAGTAATATTTTTATTCAACAACGCTATAAAGCGATTTAAACATCCGCTCAGTACGAAAATCATCAAACCATTTCCAAACCTGAGTAAAACTTGTGCCACTCTTAAACGATAAAACTAAAAAATCCGCTCGACCAATTATATCTTCAAAACCCACCATTGCTACGGAATTTTGAAAGCGGCTATCACCAGAATTATCACGGTTATCACCCATCATAAAATACTTACCTTCAGGAATAATAAAAACCTCTGTATTGTCGGAACGCGGTATATCTCCAATGTCTAAAGTGTTATGTTTCAAGCCATTTGGCAAGGTCTCAACATAGCGTTTCACGGTAAATTTATTGCCATTACTAGCATCAAGTTCAAAATCTGCAATACGAGTTTTATGAACCTGTTGCTGATTAATATATAAAACCCCATTTTTCATCTGAACCTTATCACCAGGCAAACCAACAAGGCGCTTAATGTAATCAACAATTTTATCTTCGCCTTTAAACACCACAATATCACCAAGCTTAGGCTCAACGCCAAATATCCGCCCCGAAAACGGCGGAGTAAAAGGTGAAAACGAATATTTAGAATAGCCATAAGCATATTTGGTTACATATAGATAATCACCAACCAATAATGTAGGTATCATCGAGCCTGTAGGAATAAACACCAAGCCAAAAATAAATGTTCTAATAAATAGTGCAATTAATAAAGCCTCGCCAACCAACCGTACAAAATCCCATACTTCTCTTAAAAGGCTAGGCTTTTTTATCGCAATATTAGTTTTATTCATCAACATCACTAGCCATATACGCGCGGTTAATAACATCGGGGTTTCTCGGCGGCTCGCCTTTGGCTAAACTGTCAACAGTGTCCATACCATCAATAACTTTACCCCAATAAGTATATTGTCCGTCTAGAAAAGTAGCATCATCAAGGCAGATAAAAAATTGGCTCGATGCACTGTCAGGCATTTGCGATCGTGCCATCGAACAAGCTCCACGCGCATGCGTTTCTTGGTTAAATTCGGCATTAATATTTTTGCCGCTACCGCCCATGCCCGTACCATCAGGGCAACCTGTTTGCGCCATAAAACCATCAATAACCCGATGGAATATAATACCATCGTAAAACTTATCTTTAACCAGTGATTTAATTTGCGCAACATGCAAGGGTGCTACATCGCCATTCATTTCAATAGCAATGCTGCCTTTAGATGTGTCTAAAATTAAGGTGTTTTCAGGGTCGTTATAGTCAGCCATTTGGCATTCCTTCTGTGTATCTAGGGTTGTTTTTTAATGCTATTTTTCAAGGGTAATTTCAATTATTTTATCGGGGTTATCAACAGTCCCATTGTTACGAACAGAACCTTGTTTAATGTCAGAAACAAAGCCCATCCCGCGTATAACCCGTCCAACAATAGTATATTGTCCATCAAGGTTGGACGCTTTATCAAACATAATAAAAAACTGAGAATTGGCAGAGTTAGGGTTAGCACTGCGCGCCATACCAACAATCCCACGCTCGAATTTATATTTATCAGTAAATTCAGCAGGCAAATCGGGCAGTTCAGAGCCACCAGCACCTGTGCCAGTAGGGTCGCCCATTTGCGCCATAAAATTAGGAATTACACGGTGAATTGGTGTATCATTATAAAAGCCCCGCGCCACCAAAATTTTAATTTGCGCAACATGTTTAGGCGCAATATCGGGCAGCAATTGAACTCTAATAATTCCTGATTTCACTTTAATATTAATAATATCTTCTGCTTTAGGGGCAGGGAAGTCCCCAGCAGCAAAACTATTACTAGAAAAGCCCACAACCATAAAAGCAGCAAGCATTAATGCTAAAATTCTATTCATCATTTTAATTCCCTCAAACCTTCAATTTTTTATTAATAACCGTAACAATATTACTCGGAACAAATTTAGAAACATCACCATTCATGCGAGCAATTTGTCTAATTATACTCGATGATATGTGGCTAAATTGTGGGTTTGCGAATAGATTTATGGTTTCGATACCAGACAATTGCTCATTCATAACGGCTAATGTTTTTTCATATTCAAAATCTTGTCCATTTCTAATAGACCGAATAAGAAAATCAACATTATGTTTTTTGGCAACATCCACCAACAACCCATCAAATATCACAAGCTTAAGCTTAGGAGAAGCTATAGTTTCCTCAATAAGTTTAATACGTTCGTCAGGGCTAAAAAGGGCAGATTTTTCATGCTGAACCCCAATCGCAATAATTAATTCATCGACAAGCTTAAGGCTACGATTAATAACATCAATATGCCCAAAACTAATCGGGTCAAAACTGCCCGCGAATAGTCCAATTTTCGGTTTAATCAGTTGTTTCGGCATTATCTTCTTGCGCCTCTTCATCATCGCCTTCAATATCGCTAATTCGACCAACAGAAACAACTTTTTCAGACTTTGATGTCTTAAATATTGTAACCCCTTGGGTACTACGTCCGCCAATTCGAATGTCTACCAATGGGCATCTAATCAACTGCCCGCCATCGGTCACCAGCATAATTTGGTCATTTGTATCGACAGGGAATGATGCAATTAAATTGCCATTGCGTTCCGAAATCCCCATGGCAACAATGCCCTTACCACCACGTCCAGTAACGCGATATTCATAAGCACTGGTGCGTTTGCCAAAGCCGTTTTTAGAAATGGTTAAAATAAATTCTTCGGCATTTTGTAAAAATTCAATACGTTGCGCATCAAGTTCAATGGCATCTTCGTTGGTGGTGTCATCATCACTAACATCTTCAACCACTTCATCATCACCCAAACGCCTTAGTGCATTGGAATGTTTAACATAAGCCCGCGCTTCGGGCGAAACAATATCAATATGGTTAAGAATAGCCATAGAAATAACTTCAACATCTTTATCAAGCCTAATCCCACGTACACCCGTAGATGAACGCCCAACAAACACCCGAACATCACTAACCGCAAATCGGATAGACCGACCAGCAGTTGTCGCCAATAAGACATCATGCTCATCAGTACAAATTTGCACCGATACAATCTCGTCACCTTCACCCAATTTCATGGCAATTTTACCACCCTTATTCACCTGAATAAAGTCAGTCAATTCATTGCGCCTTACGTTGCCAAATTTAGTGGCAAACATAATATTAAGCGCGCTATGGTCTTCATCGGCATTGGGCAATGGCATAATTGTGGTAATTTTTTCGCCCTTTTCAAGTGGCAGCAAATTAACCAAAGCTTTACCGATAGAAGTCGGAGTGCCAACAGGCAAGCGCCAGACTTTTAATTTATAAACCATGCCTTTAGATGAGAAGAATAAAACAGGAGTATGGGTATTAAGCACAAAAATATTGGTTACAAAATCTTCGTCGCGGGTATTCATGCCACTGCGTCCCTTACCGCCACGGCGCTGCGCCCGATAAGTGTTTAAAGCCACACGTTTAATATAACCTTTATGCGATACAGTCACCACCATATCTTCTTTAGGAATAAAGTCCTCATCATCAAAATCACCCAAAGCACCCATAATTTCGGTGCGTCGAGGCGTAGAAAACTCATCTTTAATGGCAATTAATTCTTCGCGAATTATAGTCATAACCCGTTCTTGAGAACCCAATATATCCAAATAATCTTTAATTTCTTCACCAAGCTTATTTAGCTCATCGCCAATTTCATTCATACCCATTGCGGTTAAACGCGCCAAACGCAATTCTAAAATTGCACGGGCTTGAACTTCGGACAATGTATAAGTGCCATCGTCACTAATCATATGACGCGGGTCGGCAATTAGTAAAATAAGGGGTTCAATATCCCCAACAGGCCAGCGTTTATTCATTAAGCCTTCACGTGCAGTTTGCGGGTTGGGGGCAGATCGAATAAGCTTAATAATTTCATCAATATTTGCCACAGCAATAGCCAAACCAACCAAAACATGCGCTCTATCACGGGCTTTATTGAGCAAATATTTTGTCCGCCGAGTAACCACGACTTCACGAAATTCAACAAAAGCAGTTAAAAAATCAGGCAGGCTAAGCAAACCGGGGCGACCATGGTTTAACGCCACCATATTACAACCAAAACTGGTCTGCAATTGGCTGTAACGGTAAAGTTGGTTAATAATCACGTCAGGCACGCCATCGCGTTTAATTTCAATCACAATGCGCATACCATCGCGGTCGCTTTCATCACGAATATCCGAAATACCCTCAACACGCTTTTCACGCACCAAATCGGCAATTTTTTCAATAAGGGTTGTTTTATTAACTTGGTACGGAATTTCAGTAATAACAATAGCATCGCGGTCTTTACGAATTTCTTCAACGCTTAGTTTCGAGCGCATAATAACCGAGCCTCGCCCCGTTTCATAGGCCGATTTAATACCCGCTGTGCCTAAAATATATCCACCAGTCGGAAAATCCGGGCCCAAAACAATTTCATTTAGCTCTTCAGCAGTAATTTGGCGGTTGTAAGATGTCGCAATAGCAGCATCAATAATTTCACCCAAATTATGTGGCGGAATATTGGTCGCCATACCAACTGCAATACCGCCAGCACCATTCACCAATAGGTTCGGAAAGCGCGACGGTAAAACCTCAGGTTCACTTTCACTATTGTCATAATTGTCTTTAAATTCAACAGTGTCTTTATCCAAATCGCTCATTAGCGCGTGAGCAACTTTTTCCATCCGCACTTCGGTATAACGCATTGCAGCGGCTTTATCACCATCAACAGAACCAAAGTTACCTTGTCCATCGATCAAGGGTAAGCGCAACGAGAAATCCTGCGCCATACGCACCAAAGCGTCATAAATAGATTGGTCACCATGAGGGTGATATTTACCAATAACATCACCAACCACACGGGCAGACTTTCGGTAAGCTTTATTCCAATCATAATTATTCTCATACATAGAGAATAAAATACGCCTATGCACAGGTTTTAACCCATCACGAACATCGGGCAGGGCGCGGCTAACAATAACACTCATCGCATAATCAAGATAAGATTTTTTCATCTCATCTTCAATATTCACACGAAAAACATCACTCGGTAAGTTAGATGTATTTTCATCATCAGGAGTTTCGGAGTCAGACATAATGCACTCATTTAATTAATTATGATTCGTTGGTTTTAGTATAAAGTAAAAAACCCTTATTGGCATTTATTTAAAACTATTTATTCAGTCAATCATAGTTATTTTAAGATTGGTGAATTTAGCGTCATACTTACAGTAAATATCATGAAATTTAAGCTCAGCACAAAATTGCAATGTTTGAGTTAAGTCATTGAATTTACCAACAATTAAATTATAATTATTATTAGGTTCATCAAAATAATATGCGGCTTGTTGTTGCTCAAACAATTCAGGCGTTTTTTGTTTTATGGCATACCATAAGTCCAAAACATTAGATTTATTATCACTCCGCCCCAAAAATGCCGAAAAATAGGTCGTGCTAATAACTTTGCTGCTGTTTTTTGCATCATCACTAATATTAAAGCCAAAACCCTCAATAGGCGTTGCGGCAATTGTAACTGGTGAAATAACGCTTGTTTGGCGGTTCTGTGCGAGCGGGATAATAGATGCGGTTGGCAAATTATCCACTGTTAAATTAAATCTACTTTCATCTATCTGACGGTTAATTTTATTAAACTTTGCCATTTTCAAAGTGTTTTCAACCCCGCCTTGATTAATAACAATCCCCGAAAGTGTGAGTACCGAAATACCCGCCAATATAGCCCAAGATAAAAAGTAAAAACGGCTAATATATACAGGTTTATAAGGCTTTTTAGTGTGTGATTTAAATTCTTCAGTTAATGGCGCAATTTTTATATTACTAATAAATTCAGTATTTTTAGCATCATCAATTTTTGCTGAATTTGGGTTCATTTTGTCTATTGCCTAAAAAGCTGTTATAAAAGTTCAACGCTTTATGAATATACGGATTCGCAAATTTAGTAAATCGGTAAACTTTTAATTATTTTTAATATAATTATTGATATAAACCATATAAATATGGCAATAGGATTAATATGGCAGAAAATTCAAATATCACATGTATAGTTTTAGCCGCAGGCAATGGCACGCGGATGAAGTCAAAAACCCACAAAATGATGCACAAAGTAGGCGGAATGCCTTTGCTCGGTCATGTGCTAAACATGTGTCAAAATAAATTAAAATCAAAAAACACCGCAGTAATTGCCGACCCAAACGAGCAACCAACGCTAGACTATATTAAAAGTTATAATACCGCCGAAATCGCCTTCCAAAATCAAAAGTTAGGCACAGCTCATGCCGTTTTAATGGCAAAAAAAACCATTATTAATGTAGCAAAAAATGCTCCAAACAGTGCTGTTTTAGTGCTGTATGCCGATATTCCATTCATTAGCGTAGAAACATTAAATTCGCTTGCAGAGCAAATAAACAAAGGGCAAGATATTGTAGTCCTAGGCTTTGAGCCAAAAGACCCTGCACAATATGGGCGGTTATTAACCGATAAAAACAACCAACTGCTCGCAATCCGCGAATTTAAAGACGCAACACAAAAAGAACGAGATGTTGGATTATGTAACGCAGGTCTGATGGCATTTAAAGCCAAACATATGCTAAAAATGCTCGAGAAAATAGACAATAAAAACGCCTCAAAGGAATATTATTTGACCGATTGTGTCGAAATCGCCAAAAGCTTAAACCTTAAAATAGGCGTTACAACCTGTACTGAGGTCGAAACTCATGGCATTAACGACCGCGTACAACTTGCCCAAGCCGAAACCATCTTTCAAAACACATTGCGCGAAACGGCTATGCGTAACGGCGTAACTTTAATTGACCCATTAAGCGTATATTTATCAGCAAATACAGTGTTAGAACCCGATGTAATAATAGAACCCAATGTCGTAATAAATGGCTATGTTACCATAAAATCAGGCACAATAATCCGTGCTTTTTCTCATATAGAAGGCAGCAGAACTTACCCAACTGCCATCGCTAAAAATTCAAATATCGGTCCTTACGCTCGCCTACGTGAAGGCAGTCAAGTTGGTCAAGATTGCAAAATCGGCAACTTTGTCGAAACCAAAAAAACCACAGTCGAAAATGGTGCAAAAATCAACCATTTAAGCTATGTGGGCGATGCACATGTTGGCGAAAATGCCAATATAGGCGCAGGCACAATCACTTGTAATTATGATGGCTATAAAAAACATAAAACCATCATTGGCAAAGGCGCGTTCATTGGCTCAAACACGTCACTTATAGCCCCCGTAACCATAGAAGATGGCGGTTATGTAGGCTCAGGCAGTGTAATCACCAAAAACGTAACGGCCGATGCGCTGGCAATTAGCCGCGCCAAACAGACCGAAATTAAAGGCTGGGCAAAAAAGTTTAAAACAAAGAATAAAGGATAAGTTATATGTGTGGAATTATTGGCATTGTAACAGGCAAACCCGTCGCGACAGGTCTTGTGTCATCATTAAAATTACTAGAATATCGTGGGTATGATAGCGCAGGCATTGCTACATTGCAAAACGGCAATATTTGGCGCGAACGCGCAGCAGGTAAGCTTTCAAACCTAGAAGCAAAAATCAAACAAAATGGCGTAACCGATGGCGGCATAGGCATTGGTCACACCCGCTGGGCAACCCACGGCGCACCCACAACTAACAACGCCCACCCACATATTATCGGAAACGTGGTCTTAGTGCATAACGGCATCATCGAAAATTATCAAGAATTGCGCGATGAGCTGTTAAAAAATGGTGCAGATGTTAAATCCGAAACCGACACCGAAATCATCGGACACCTTATAAATAACCAACTAAAAATAGACGATAATATCGAAACCGCCATTCAAACCGCCATCGGTAAATTGCGCGGAGCATTCGCCTTGGGCATTATGATAAAAGGCGAAGAAGATTTACTAATAGGCGCCCGCAGAGGCTGCCCATTGGCGGTCGGTATTGGCGATGTCGAAGGGCATTATATAGGCTCAGATGCATTGGCGCTATCACCATTCTCTCGCAAAGTTATATACCTAGAAGAAGGCGATTTTGTCTTTGCCACCAAACAAACTTATAAAATTTATAATGAAAATGGCGAGCAAGTAGAGCGCGATATAAACATCATAGAGCAACAATCTGCCATTATGGATAAAGGCAACCATAAACATTTCATGGCAAAAGAGTTTTTTGAACAGCCCGATGTGGTCGGACATACATTAGCTCATTATATCAATATGGATAGCAACCAAGTTAAGCTCAGCCCTAAACTAGACATTACAAAGTTTGACCGCATAATAATGGTGTCTTGTGGCACAGCTTATTATGCTGCAATGGTCGGTAAATATTGGCTCGAAAACAGCACAAATATGAGTGTCGAGGTCGATGTTGCGTCAGAATTCCGCTACAGAAACCCACCTATTAACGAAAAATGTCTATTCATAGTCGTTTCCCAATCAGGTGAAACCGCCGACAGCTTAGCCGCGTTGCGTTTAGCCAAAAGTAAAGGCTGCACTACTCTCGCCATAGTAAATGTATCAACGTCAACCATGGCGCGCGAGGCCGATATCATCCTGCCAACTTTCGCAGGTGCCGAAATATGTGTAGCATCAACCAAAGCCTTTATGTGTCAAATCAGCGTTTTAGCCGCACTTTCCATCGGTCTAGGCAAATCACTAAATATTTTAGATACCGATACCGCCAATAAAATGACAAAAGAGCTCATAGAATTGCCGCGTTTAATTAATGATTGTTTTGCAGTAGAAGATGAAATAAAAAAGCTTTCCAAAGATATAGCAAAGGTCGAACATGTGTTGTTCTTAGGGCGAAATACAAGCTTCCCCATCGCCATGGAAGGCGCACTAAAATTAAAAGAAATCACCTATATTCATGCCGAAGGCTATGCTGCAGGCGAACTAAAACACGGGCCCATTGCGCTAATAGATGAAAAAATGCCGTTAATTATCATAGCGCCAGACGATGAAATATACGAAAAAACGCGCTCAAATATCGAAGAAATCGCCGCAAGGGGAGGAGATATAACCGTATTAACTACCAAAACCCGCGCCAAACAAATTCGCGCATTAGGGTTAAAAGCCATCGCTTTGCCGAACTCAAGTAGATTTTTATCGCCCTTCGTTTATACAATTCCAGTGCAATTATTGGCGTATCACACGGCAGTATGTATGGGAACAGATGTCGATCAACCACGCAACCTAGCAAAATCAGTGACAGTTGAATAATAACGGGGTAAAGTAAACATACCGATTCTAAAATCAGAATAACACCATGTTTGCACCCGCTAAATTTAGAAAATTAATATTATTGCTCATTACAATATTGAGCATGTTTATTGGCGTAATAAATGCACAGGCATTCATCGAAGAGGCACGCAGTTTTACCAACAAACCCGATGCAACACTCGAACAAAATCAAGAATATATCGTAAAACTTAATCAATTCATTGTCGAGGGTAATTTTTCATCAGCCGAATTTGCCGAAATACTTTTTATAAGAGGGGTTGTTTTTTCAAAATTAAACGATACTGAAAATGCGCTAAAAAGTTATGAAGCTGCAATAAAAAGTAATAATCTAATCCCCATCCTGTTGGCGGAAACTTACAAAAATAGAGGTCTTTTATATTATGGGCTAAAGCAATATGAGAACTCGACAGATGACTTTGAAAATGCTCTAAAAATTTTAGCAGGCAATGCAGAATTGCATTATTACCTCGCAAACTCTTATTCGGGGCAACTTTATTTAGGCAAAGCCATTGCCGAATATGAAAACGCCCTACAAGGCTTAGCAAACAATCGGTTTTTAGCCTATTACGGCATTGCATCTATATATTATAGCCAAAAGAACTTTCCAAAAGCAAAAGAATATTTGCAAAAATCATTAGAAGACAATAAAGGCTTTGGGCTTGCAACCAATATGTTAAATGAAATAAGCAAACCCTTAATTCCAACAGAAAACATTGAAGTAAACCAGCCAAATACGTCAAAAGAACTAACGTCGAATGAAATTTTCAACCAATTGTTAAATCAAGCCGCTAAACAAAAAGGCAATAAAAAAAGCATCGGCATTAAGCTCGATACACTAACAACCCAAGAAAAAAAACCCGCGCAGGTATTAAAAAAATCATACATTACCGAACAAGCAAAAAACCTAGATGGTCTGCTAAGAACGCAACAGCCAACTCAAACAATCAACGAATATTATGTTCAGCTATCAAGCAGCAATAGCCGCAAAAACAGCAATACTTATTATAATATAATGCTCAAAAAGCACCCAATATTACTTAAAAACAAACCTTATATAATAAGAGAATTTAAAAGCAAAAAAACCAACTACCAGCTGCTGCTTTCAGGCTATAAATCATACAAACAAGCCGATACATTTTGCAAAGCACTAAAGGCTCAGAATAGCGATTGTTTCGTTCGCCGCATAAGCAAATAACTTGCAATAATACCAATTACCATCTATTGCATAAATAAAAAATTCAAAAGGTATAATTGAATGAAAAAAAAACGCATCGGAATTTTAGCAAGGTTACGCAATTATTTTTTAACAGGCTTGGTTATTGCCGCGCCCATTGCTATAACAATTTCTACAACCTTATGGATAATCGAGCTTATTGACAATTGGGTGCTGCGTTTTGTACCAAAAATTTACTTGCCTGAAACTTACTTGCAATTCTCAATTCCGGGTCTTGGCGTTATATTCGCTATATTTTGGCTCATCGTCCTAGGGGCATTAACCGCAAACTTTGTCGGTCGCGCTGTGGTTAATTTAGGCACAAGTTGGCTAGAAAAAATGCCCGGGGTTCGCACAATTTACAAGGCCCTAAAGCAAATTTTCGAAACGCTAATCAGCCAAGGCAAAGCCAGCTTTAAACAGGTCGTCCTTATAGAATACCCACGCAAAGGCATATTCGCCATAGCCTTCATCTCCACCGATACAAAAGGCGAGGTCGCCCGAAAGCTAGATGATGAAATGGTCAGCGTATTCCTCCCCACAACCCCAAACCCCACCAGCGGCTTCCTACTTTTCGTCCCTAAAAAAGATGTAAAAGTCTTAGACATGTCAGTAGAAGACGGCGCAAAATTGGTTATTTCAGCAGGTCTAGTAAACCCAGAAGATTTGCCAGTGGTTAAAGAAGACAAATAAATAAATTTTTATGGCTTTGCATACCTCAATTTTTATCCAGCGTTCAACAGCTTAATAGCCTGATCACGATCAAACAAATACAATAATATTCGCAAATTCTTATGCTTTTCTAACTCTAAATGCGGGTCGTTTGCAACAATTACCCGTGCCTGCTTATGAGCAATTTCTATCAACTCCGTCAGATTGTCAACCTCAGATAACCGCATAGGAATATCCCCGCTTTGCTTAGAGCCAAGCAAATCACCCCCACCACGCAGCTCTAAATCTTTCTCCGAAATCAAAAAACCATCTTCAGTTTCCCGCATTATTTTTAACCGCTCTTGCGCCATCTTTCCCAATGGCGTCTGATACAATAATATACAATGAGATTGTAAATCAGCCCGTCCAACCCGCCCCCTCAATTGGTGCAATTGTGCCAACCCAAACCGTTCTGCATGTTCAATAATCATAATAGTCGCTTCAGGAACATTCACCCCCACCTCAACCACAGTGGTCGCAACTAATATTTTAATATCACCATTTTTAAATCTCTGCATAACGGCATCTTTTTCACTGCCCTTCATGCGTCCATGCACCAAACCAACTTGGTTCGGGTAAGCATTGTTAAGCATCATAAACCTATCCTCAACATTCGATAAATCCACCAGCTCGCTTTCCTCAACTAAAGGGCAAATCCAATAAATACGTTGCTCATCAGCAATAGCGCGTGCGGCCGCGGTCATTATGTCGCCAAGCTTATCAAGCGGCATAGCAACCGTTTTAATCGGCAGCCGACCAACAGGTTTTTCGGTCAGTTTCGAAACACTCATATCACCATAATTGGTCAATAATAAACTGCGCGGAATTGGGGTTGCAGTCATAACCAAAAGGTCAGTTTTAAACCCTTTATTTTGCAATGCCAACCGTTGATGCACACCAAACCGATGCTGCTCGTCAATAATTGCCAACCCTAAATTTTTAAACTCAACATCCACCTGAAACAAAGCATGAGTACCAATTAAAACATCAATATCACCAGCATTTAATCGCCCAAGCAATTCGGCACGCGCCTTACCCTTATTCCGCCCGGTTAAAATTTCAACTTTCAACCCTAAAGCGTCACATAAAGGGGTTATAAACTCCAAATGTTGATGCGCTAAAATTTCAGTAGGCGCCATAATCGCCCCCTGATACCCCGCCTCAGCCGCCTGTAAAATTGCCATAAGTGCCACAACAGTTTTACCACTGCCAACATCACCCTGCAACAACCGAACCATACGGTTTTCACTCGCCATATCCTGCGTAATTTGCTCAAAACACGCCACCTGTGAGTCAGTCAACTCAAACGGCAACAATTTCAAAAGCGCATTATTCAACACGCCTTTAGCTTTAATTTGCACACCTTTAATTGCCACCAAATGCTTGCGGGTTAACGCCAATGCGAGCTGGTTAGCAAATATCTCATCAAACGCCAACCGCTGCCTATAAACACTATCAGAGGCAACAATTTCAATTTCATTAGCCAAATGCAACCCATGAATAGCATCATTAAACCCAACCCATTTTTCCCGCTTAATTAACGGTGCATCAAGCCATTCAGGCAGTTGCGGCAGTTCTTCCAAAAGCTGTGCTATAGATTTGCGCAATGTCTTAGCCGC